>JAJFHW010000148.1 GCA_021775385.1 Hyphomicrobiales bacterium
CTTTCCACGTTATTTCTGGTATGAGTGGTGCCATTATGGTATTGCCACGTGATGGTCTGAAAGACGCACAAGGTAAATCATACACCTATGACAAGGCATTCTACATCGGTGAGCAAGATTTCTATTTGCCACAAGATGATAAAGGCAACTTTAAAGAATATGCGGTACCTGCAGCAGGCATGGCTGACATGTTAGAAGTTGCTAAAGGATTGATCCCAACACACGTTGTATTCAACGGTGCTGCTGGTGCAATCACTGGTGACAACGCATTGGCAGCTAAAGTTGGTGAAAAAGTTTTATTCATCCACTCACAAGCTAACCGTCCTTCATACCCACACTTGATTGGCGGTCATGCTGATCTGTACTGGGTCGGTGGTTCATTCAGCGACACACCACTCACAAGCCAAGAAACATGGTTTGTTCCTGCTGGTGCAGCTGTTGCAGCTGCATATGAATTCAAGCAGCCTGGTTTGTATGTATACCTCAGTCATAACCTGATTGAAGCTGTATTACTGGGTGCTGCTCTTCATATGAATGTTGAAGGCGATTGGGATGATAATCTCATGACTCAGGTTTCAGCACCTGCTGGTTTTGACGCAAGTTCAGCGATGGATCACTAAATTCTAATTTAGTGTATTAATCGAAGCTGTATTGAAACGGCTCCAACCTATTTAGGTTGGAGCCGATTTTATTTTAAACAAATTTTCACCTAAGATCCCTGGTGACATTTAATGCCCATTAAATCTCGAATTCGTACGATCCCACACTATCCTCACGATGGCATAATGTTTCGTGACATTACTACTTTGTTAAAAGATCCGGTTGGGTTGCGCGCAACGATCCAAGAGATTGCTAAACGTTATGAAGGTATCAAGATAGATAAAGTGGTGGGTATTGAAGCACGTGGTTTTATTATTGGTACACCTGTTGCTTATGAGCTGGGTGTTGGTTTTGTACCGATTAGAAAACAAAATAAATTGCCTGCTGAAACAGTTGGTCGTGATTATCAACTTGAATATGGCAGTGATCGTGTTGAGATTCATGTGGATGCCATTCAATCGGGTGATCGGGTGTTATTGGTTGATGACCTGATTGCAACCGGCGGCACAGCACAGGCCGCTGTTATATTAATTCAAGACATGGGTGGTGAGATTGTTGAATGCTGTTTTGTGATTGATTTGCCCGATGTTGGCGGCAGGGCACGTTTAGAAGCGGACGGGCAAAAAGTGTTCGCATTATGTGAATTTGAAGGCGATTAAAGTTTTTTTACGCTCTATCAAGTGCGACAAGTAGCTTCTCATGAATGTTGCCAAAACCGCCATTGCTCATAATTAGTATTTGGTTGCCCGGTTGTGCTGTCGCTGCAATCATCCGAATTAATTGTGTGAGATCACTAAAACAAGCCAATTTACTACCTAATGATTGTAATGCAGCTTGAGCATCCCAATTTGTTTGGTCGTTGTAACAAAATACCTGGTCTGCAATGGCGAGACTAGTCGAAAGTTTGTCCTTCCATACGCCCATTTTCATGGTGTTCGAGCGTGGTTCTAAAACAGCAATAATCTTGGCATTGCCTACTTTGCTACGCAAACCATTCAGCGTGGTTTCAATTGATGTTGGGTGATGGGCAAAATCGTCATAGATTGTAATATTGTTAACAACGCCACGAACCTCCATGCGACGTTTCACATTCTTGAATTGCGCTAATGCGGTGATGCCCGTCTCAATTGAAACGCCCGCATGGCGCGCGGCACTGAGTGCAGCGAGTGCATTGAGTCGGTTATGTTCGCCAAGTAAATCCCATTGCAGTGTCCCTTGGTTTGCATCTCCAAGATAAACCTCAGTTCGATTATCGATGTGCTCTGTGTGCCAACCTGCTTTAGTGCCAAATTCTTCAATAGGCGTCCAGCAACCTTGATCTAACACGCGCTTTAAACTTGCTTCACTGCCATTTGACACAATCAAACCATTGTTCGGAATAATGCGGACTAAATGGTGGAATTGACGCTCAATCGCAGCTAAATCAGGGAATATATCCGCATGGTCAAACTCCAGATTATTTAAAATGGTTGTACGTGGGTGATAATGGACAAATTTTGAGCGCTTATCAAAAAAAGCCGTGTCATATTCATCTGCTTCTATAACAAAAAAGGGCGAAGCGTCGCTTTCGTCGGCGTTAATTGATGAGCTGATATTTCCAAGTCTTGCAGAGATCCCGAAATTTTCTGGAATACCTCCAATGAGAAACCCCGGCGCTAAACCAGCATACTCTAGTATCCATGCAAGCATTGAGCTGGTTGTGGTCTTGCCATGCGTGCCTGCAACTGCTAACACCCATTTATCATTCAATATATGTTCTGAAAGCCATTGTGGCCCAGAAATGTAAGGTAGATTGCGGTTGAGAATCTCTTCCATTAAAGGATTGCCACGTGTGACAACATTGCCAATGACAAAAATGTCAGGTGCTAAATCTATTTGTGACAGCGAATAGCCTTCGATGAGTTCAATGCCTTGTGACTCAAGTTGTGTACTCATGGGCGGGTACACGTTAGAATCACAGCCGGTTACCTTATATCCTGATTCACGCGCAATGGCAGCGATTCCACCCATGAACGTGCCGCAGATTCCGAGTATATGAATATGCACAGCCTACCTTTGTTATAAATTGATATAGAATCATTTTATAACAGGTTAAAAGTAGGGGGGCGAATGTTTTGATTAATAAAACCGGCTTAATCTAAAGGGACAAGCTAATTCGTGATAAACAATCCTTCTAAAGTGATCCGCCACCGTGGCCGATTTGCGCCATCACCGACAGGTCCATTGCATTTTGGTTCTTTAGTCGCGGCTGTTGGTAGCTACTTAGAAGCAAAAGGTCATGATGGTGAATGGCTGGTCAGGATAGAAGATTTGGACGCTCCACGTGAAGTTGTTGGTGCGTCAAGTGACATTCTGCATACACTTGAGTATTTGGGGATGGAGTGGGATGGGGACGTTGTGTATCA
>JAJFHW010000149.1 GCA_021775385.1 Hyphomicrobiales bacterium
CCTGTGCAAATCTTCAACTCCTTAAAGCCATCAAGCACATCAAGCTTTGTAAGTGCAATGCCAGTAATACCAGCAACTTTAAGAGTTTGTCGCACTAAACAAGCATCAAACCAACCACAACGACGCTGACGCCCGGTTACAGTACCAAATTCATGGCCGCGTTCACCAAGCCGCGTTCCATCTTCACAAAACAATTCTGTCGGAAATGGCCCCATACCAACACGAGTTGTATAAGCTTTAGTAATACCAAGCACATAATCAAGGGCTGTTGGTCCAATGCCACAACCGGTCGCAGCTTGTGCTGCCACTGTGTTCGACGATGTCACATAAGGGTAAGTACCATGATCAATATCAAGTAGCACACCTTGTGCACCTTCAAACAAAATACGTTTACCCTTACGGCGTGCCTCATCCAAAAGCTTCCATACAGGCTCAATATAATCTATTACTTGAGGCGCAATTTCCTGCAACTTATCAAGGATATCAGAAGCCACAAGTTCAGCCTCTCCCATACCACGGCGCAAAGCATTATGGTGGGTCAGCAAACGGTCAACCTTTGCAGGCAGCGCATCAAGATCAAGTAAGTCCATCATGCGAATAGAGCGGCGACCGACCTTATCTTCATAAGCTGGACCAATACCACGCTTGGTAGTGCCAATTTTACCCTTACCAGCTGCTTTTTCACGAAGAGCATCCAAATCTTGATGAACAGGTAAAATCAAAGTGGCATTTTCAGCAATACGCAAAGTTTCAGCCGTTAAATTAACCCCCTGCTCGCGCAAAGTCTCAATCTCTGAAACAAGCGCCCAAGGATCAATCACCACACCATTACCAATAACGGCTAATTTCCCCTCACGCACAACACCAGATGGCAGCAATGAAAGCTTATAGACTTTGCCGTCAATCACAAGAGTATGGCCAGCGTTATGGCCCCCTTGAAAGCGCGCAACAATATCAGCTCTCTCAGAAAGCCAATCAACAATCTTGCCTTTACCCTCATCACCCCATTGAGAGCCAACCACAACCACATTTGCCATGGGGAAATCCTTAAATCTTGAAAATGAATATGAAAAATAATGTGACACCTGAGCCTGAACCCAAACGTAAATCACGGGCGAATATAACCGCATAAACTAAAATGTGCGAGTGCAATTCCACAAAAAAGATGCGAAAAATCGCACCATATACGAAGAATTTGTCGATTTATCAGTATTATTTGACAGGACAGATAAAAATAGATGAGTTAACTCTATCTCACAGGGCAAAAAAGGGTAGAAACAATAATAACAACATGACAGAAATCAAATGCCACTATTATTCCCTTGTCACAAATGATACTCCTGTCATCCCCTTATCCAGGCTAAACCATGATTATAAAATCACTCATTTCTCGCCTATATAACAATGCTTATCTTTTGATATTGCTTGCCATTCTATTCTGGGCAGGAAATTTCGTGATGGGGCGCGGTGTAGCAGAGACCATACCTCCAATGATTTTAAGCTGCCTAAGATGGTTATTAGCTTCAGCTTTATTGTTACCTTTTGCCTGGCCACACTTAAAAAAGGATTGGCCTGAAATTAAAGGTCGTATTCCTTATTTTTTCCTACTCGGCCTCTTAAGTGGCGCAGCCTTTAACGCCCTTACCTATCTAGGTCTACACACAACAACCGCCACAAATGCATTTGTGATCAACGCCGCTTTGCCAATTTTCATTATTTTATCTAATTTCATATTAAACGGCACCCACCTCACATTAAAGCAAAGCCTATCGGTCATCATTTCACTATTGGGTGTTTTGTTGATTATTTGCAAAGGTGACTTAAGCTCACTCATCAAACTCAAATTCACCTTTGGAGATATCATGGTCACAACAGCCATGATCTCTTGGGCCATCTACACAGCCCTGTTGCCAGGGCGGCCTAAAATCCATTCACTGAGTTTTGCTGCACTCACCTTCATGACAGCAACAATCATTTTAATTCCATTCACTTTTATTGAATTTTATCTCGGCTATAGAGCAGAACTCAACCTAACCAGCCTAGGTGCCCTTCTTTATGTCGGCATCTTTCCAGGACTTTTAGCTTATATATTTTACAATCGCGGCGTTGAGCTCATTGGCGGCAACACAACAGGCATCTTACTCTATCTGATGACACCAATCGGAGCGCTATTGTCCATTTTATTTTTAGATGAAATTCCCCAAGCCTATCATTACATAGGTTTCGCCCTCATCCTCGCAGGCGTCATCATTTCATCAGAAGCAAAGCCAAAACAAAAAGATGCCACCAAGCAAGAAGCTTAGTGGCATCAGAAGTTCTCATCGTTTAAAATAAAAACCTAACGAAGCGTAATTGTTTTATCTTTCGGCCATACAACCTGATAACCAAATTCAATAACCTTTGCTTTCTGAGGAGCAAGCGTCACGTCCCAAGCCATCACACCGCGCTTGTCATCAACATTTGTGCGCGTTGGTTTCGGGCTAGCAGCCAATAGCGAGACATGCAATGTATCTTTTTCAGAATATGGCATCTGATCAAGAACAGTCATTTTCATCGGTGTTTTATGTCCACTAACAATCGTCACCTTATATTTACGAACATCACTATTCGAAGTCGTTAGCAATCCGGTTTTACCTTTAACCCGGTTTTGGCGAACCCATTTAACATTCACCTTACTATCAACACCAAAGCCAATATCTAATTTCTGATCAGGCTCAACCAAGCCTAAACGAGATTGCCCCACATACACACCATCTCTAAATAATGAGACAGAGCCTGGAATAAGCGCGTTACCTGTTTTGTTTACAAAAGAAGCATGTAAGAAAGCTTTTTGCATCTTTTTAGGCACAGCAAAAAGCTGCACATCTGGCGTTAGTGAAATCGCATCCAAAAATACTTTTTTTCGCGTCCCATCACGTTTGATCGTGGTTTTATTAGCAACGTCAAACGTCATTTGAAACTGACCGCTATTCACTTTAGCCATACGCGGCTTTGCAGGGGCTTTCATAGCCATTAGACCTGATGAGCGTGATAAAGATTTTTTAGCTTTATATTGACGACGATCAATTTTAGCAGCTTGATCCATCTCTTGTGCTATCATCGGTTGTGAAATAGGACGCGGCTTCTTTTTATAATCAATCAACCAGGCAAACAAGTCAGGCGCTTTAGTCCGCCCAGTAGGGTTTGTGGTTGATAATCTAAGCTTCACATTCGTCCAGTCTTCACTTGTTGACTGGCGAATAACAGCGCGTCGAACCAAATTAAGGTTAGCTTTGTTTTTCCCATCAGCTGTTTTAAGGCGCGCATCATATAAAGGAGCCCAGCTTGCTCCTCTAATTTGATAGTGCACAACAAACCGAGCCTTGCCTGATTTGTCAGCTTCAACATTCACAGTCAAATGTGTCCGTCGCTTGCGTCTATTCGGACGCTCAGAAAGTTGAGCACGAATGTTCTTAATCCGTTTATCCAAATCGCGAAGCTGTACTTTGGCCTTGAGCGCTTTGGCTTGCGTTTCTAAAAATTTATCGCCCATCAAATTATAAAGGTTAGAATATTGCGTCACAACATCAGTGCCACCTTGATCGTTACGGCCCATTGGACGAGACGGTAGCAACGCCATTTCATTCAGTAATTTCTTTTGCAACTGGGCAGCCTGAATAATCGAGTTGGTTAGTTCTCGCTCATCACGGAGAGTTTGCAATTGCTGCATCAATAACTCTCTTGCTGAATTATCAGTTGCAGAGTTCAATGCTTCAGTAACCACACGCTGGTCAACAGAGCCAATCTCTATAGGACCATCACCAGCCCCCTCAATACGCAATGAACTCGCTTGCAAATCTGATGGTAAATCTTTGACCGATAGCTGATGCTTACCGGCCGGTAGACCAACACTAATAACACGTGTTACTTGTGCTCCATTTGGAAATACCATCACAGATGATATCCGTGATTGACCATTAATTTCATCTGCTAATGCTGCGCTTATACCAAGTCCCGTAAGAGACGTGGTGAGCATAAAAGCTCCTAGTACTAATTTCTTCATTATTTTTCTCCCAGTGAGTAGATATGCTTTGCATATCTAAAAAAGTCCAAACCCCAAATTTCATTTTTAAAGAAACAATCTCTTTCTATCTTAAGTTATGTCTCTTTCAGGTAAAATGAATTAACACCACTAGACATGAACCGAATATGAAAAACTAACCACATTACAAATTTGTAACGTACCGTTTTCATTTATAAAAATTCACTATATCAGTCCCGCTCTATAAATCCGTTGTAACACTGATACATAAAAAAGGCCCCCCTGTGACAATAGGAGAGCCTTTTATGAACAATGTTAAATATTCAACATCTAAAGAAAAACAAATCTTTTCTCGCATTACGAAGAAGGAGCTCAGTCCACTTCAGACTGAGGGACATGGCAGCTAGCTGCCCAGCACAAACGCCGTCCCTTCGCAGGCAAACTGTGCGGATGCGTAGTGGGCATCTGAAGCACAACAAAAGAGCCGTGAGAGAGAAAATCAAAAGCTCAAGCGCTTCGCATCAACAACATGCTCTAGCTCGCGAACAGCATCAAGAGTTTCATCACTTACGCGATTATCAATCCCAATAAGCGCAATCGCATTGCCACCTTCTTCTTCACGTCCAAGATTAAAGTTAGCAATGTTTGTATTTGACTTACCAAGCACAGTACCAAGCGCACCAATAAAGCCAGGCTTGTCTGTGTTCTCAATATAAAGCATCTCATTATCAAGCGCTGCTTCCATATTAATACCGCGTACCTGAATAATTCGTGGTTTGCCATCTGAGAAAACAGTCCCTGCAACAGAGCGCTCTTGGCGTTCCGTTTTAACAGTTAAACGCATATAGCAACCATAGGCGCCTTCAGCACCGCGTTTTGTTTCTTCAATCACAATACCGCGTTCTTGAGCATTTACAGTCGCACTTACCATATTGATATCAGCAGATTGAGGACGCATCACACCGCAAACAGCAGCAGCTGTAAGAGTTTTAGTATTCATCTCACCAATGTCACCAACAAACTCAACACGTATCTCTTTAAGACCTGTTTCAATAAGTTGGCCCGCAAACAAACCAAGCTGTTCAGCAAGTTGAGCATAAGGGCGCAAACGAGGTGCTTCTTCAGCAGAAACTGATGGGAAGTTAATCGCATTCGTACTAGCACCAGTTAGCAAATAATCCGACATTTGCTCAGCAACTTGCACAGCTACGTTCACTTGAGCTTCATCAGTTGAAGCACCAAGATGAGGTGTACAAATCATATTCGGCGCATCAAAGAGAATGTTTTCTTTCGCTGGCTCAGATGCAAACACATCAAACGCAGCACCAGCTACTTTACCACTATCTAAACCCGCGCGAAGCGCTTCTTCATCAACTAGACCACCACGAGCACAGTTAATAATGCGAACGCCTTCTTTCATTTTAGAAATTGCGGCTTCATTGATGATGTTCTTAGTTTTATCGGTAAGAGGTGTGTGCAAAGTAATGAAATCAGCACGCTTGAACAAATCATCAAGCTCAACTTTTTCAACACCAATTTCGATAGCACGTTCAGCAGTGAGGAAAGGATCAAAAGCAACCACTTTCATCTTCAAGCCAATACCACGTTCAGCTGCAATCGAGCCAATGTTACCACAACCAATAACACCAAGTGTTTTGCCAGTAACTTCAACGCCCATAAATTTGGACTTTTCCCATTTACCAGCATGAGTAGAAGCATTCGCTTCAGGAATTTGACGAGCAAGCGCCATCATCATAGAAATAGCATGCTCAGCAGTGGTGATTGAGTTACCAAAAGGTGTGTTCATAACAATCACACCATTAGCTGTTGCCGCTTTAATATCAACATTATCGACACCAATACCAGCACGACCAATCACCTTAAGGTTTTTAGCAGCTGCTAAAATTTTTTCATTTGGCTTTGTTGCTGAGCGAATAGCAAGCCCATCATAATCGCCAATAATTTCAAGTAGCTCTTCTTTTTCCAAGCCAACTTTAACATCAACATCAATGCCGCGTTCTTCAAAAATCTTTAGTGCAAGCGGGCTTAATTTATCTGAAATAAGGACACGTGGTGCCATGATACTCTCCTTGGGGAGGCCTCTCTATTGAGAGGCCTTTATCTAAGAAATTGATTTATCTTTTTGTGAAATAAACTTAATGCTTAAGCCAATTCAGACTTTGCAGTTGCAAAAGCCCAATCAAGCCATGGCGTCAAAAGCTCAAGGTCACTGGCTTCAACAGTCGCACCAGCCCAGATACGAAGACCCGCAGGTGCATCGCGATAAGAGCCAATGTCTAAAGCTGCGCCAGCTTCATCAACAAGCTTAACAAGGCGCTTTGCAAACGCGGCTTGTGCATCACTATCTAGAGCTGCAACAACAGGGTCGACAATTTTCAAACAAACAGATGTGTTTGAAGCAATGTCGTTCGATACCGCTAAGTTGGCAACCCAATCAGTTTTTGCAATCCAGTCATTGAGAACTTGAGCATTCTTGTCAGCACGAGCCTTCAGGGCAGTGAGCCCGCCAATGTTTTCAGCCCATTTCAAACCGTCGACATAATCTTCAACAGCAAGCATAGACGGCGTGTTAATTGTCTCACCCTTAAAGATACCCGCAATTAATTTGCCGCCCTTAGTAAGACGGAAAATTTTAGGCATTGGCCAAGCTGGTGTGTAGCTCTCAAGACGAGCAACAGCTCTCGGCGATAAGACCAACATGCCATGCTGCCCTTCACCGCCCATAACTTTCTGCCAAGAGTAAGAAAGAACGTCAACTTTGTCCCAGGCAATATCCTGAGCAAAAACAGCTGACGTCGCGTCAACTAGTGTAAGACCTGCACGGTCGCTAGCAATCCAGTCACCGTTTGGCACCCGAACACCAGATGTCGTTCCATTCCATGTGAAAACAACGTCTTTGTTGAAATCAACAGCAGATAAATCCGGAAGTTCACCATACTCAGCATCAAGAACTCGAACATCTTCAAGTTTCAATTGCTTCGTAATATCAGTGACCCAACCCTTACCAAAGCTTTCCCAAGCCAAAACATCAACGGGGCGTTCACCAAGTAGTGACCACATCGCAGCTTCAAAAGCACCTGTGTCAGAAGCTGGCATAATACCAACAACATAATCATCAGGAATACCTAAGATTTCTTTGGTTTTGTCGATTGCTAATTTCAAACGAGCTTTACCAACACCCGAACGGTGCGAACGTCCAAGAACAGCATCTTTTAAATTGTCTAGAGAATAACCAGGGCGTTTAGCACAAGGTCCAGAAGAAAAGTGCGCGTTTAAAGGCAGCGCTGCCGGTTTGTTTAGATCTGTCATGATCTATCCTCTCAGATAGTTGCCTCTCGGTGGGGAGAGGTGGCCCACGACAGGAGTTAGTTTAGTTAGAACTCAATGTCAACAAAATTGTCGCACCAGCTTAAAATAGCTCCTATGCAATGAACACATGTCTTAAAAATCAATACCAAAGTCAAACATTCAACCCGATTTATGAAAAAAAAACGATGCCCAAGGTACCTGTTGCTAAGCACCCCAGCTCGTAGACTTATGAGCTTCATCTCATAGAATAATCGTGGGTGAAAAAAACAGTTTCAATCAGTTAACTCACAACATGAAGAAGGAATGACACCACTTCGGTGTCAGGACATGGTGAAGCGCCAGCGTAACCCGGTGCTTAGCACCGCACCTCGTAGGCCTATGAGCTTCAGCTCATAGAATAGCCGTGAGAGCATAAAAAAAGGCAGGCTCAATGGCCTGCCTTTTAAAATTCTATTATTTAATCTTATTTATAAGATTCATATACAGGCTCTGGTGAGCAATCACGCAAACAACCAAGCTGATAACGAAGACCAACACGAATTTCATGTGTTTCTAAGTCTTCAAGCTCAAATTGACGACCTGGAGTTTTGCTATCATCAAATTTGCCATCACCCATATTCAAATAACGATAGCCAATATCAAGCTTCCAGTTAGAACGAAGGTCAATATCAACACCTGCCATCAAGGCCCAAGCAAACGTTGTATCGCTATCGTCAGAGTCATCACCATCCATTGACAAAGCTGCAAAACCAACACCAACGCCTACGTAAGGTGTGATACGGTGGCCCATGTCAAGATCGTAATAAAAGTTGGCTAAACCAACAAGAGAGCTTAATTCACCAGTAAATTGGTTCGTTGGCACAGTACCTGAATCAAGCTGAGCAAATACATCTGTATCGCCTCTATAGTCCAAAGTTAAATCAACACGAAAACCGCGCATAAGGTTATAACCAATACCGCCACCAAACATGAACTTATCATCAATGTCTTCAAGAATGAATTTTGCAGCACCCGTATCAGTCATGGTGAAATCATCATAAAAAGATCCACCAATATCACCGCGCAAATACCATCCACGATTATTATCAGACACGCCTTCATAAACGTCGTCTTTTAAGCTTCCGCGATAATCATCTCCCAAATCAGCAGCACCAGCAGTAGTACCTGTTAGCACCAACATAAGGGCGCCGATGAAGCTTGCCTTACATTTACACATAATATTTCCCCTTTAGATTAATGCCAACACAACTGTGGCGACCCCCTGTACCAAAAACAAACAAGTACAGTTCTCTTGGGAGATAATCGCGGAGAAACATTAAAAGAGAATTAACACAAAGAAGAGAAACCCATTGAATCTATTAACAAAACGTTAAATGAAGGTGGCGAAATAAAACAATTCACAACCAATTATTATCAATTCAAAAAACGATTCACTTTAGAAAAAACGAATAAAGTCAATTCAGTACTCGCACTTACTAACAAAAATATACCAAACTTAAACAGCCTTAAGAACCCCAACAATGTCAGAAACAACATCCTCAACTAATCCTTTATCATCGCCTTCAGCCATCACTCTAATAAGAGGCTCTGTACCAGAAGGCCTGATAACAAGGCGGCCCTTTTGCCCAAGTCGCTCCTCTCCATCCTTAATAGCTTCAATAACTGAAAGCTCTTCAAGGGGAGCGCCTGAGGTAAAACGAACATTTTGTAGCAATTGTGGGATAGGTTCAAACTGCGAACAAACCTCGCTCACTGGCTTTCCAGAAGAAACAACAACAGCCAAAACTTGCAAGGCTGAAACAAGGCCATCACCTGTAGTTGAAAAGTCCGTCAAAACAATATGACCTGATTGCTCACCACCAACATTAAAACCATGTTGACGCATATGCTCAACAACATAGCGATCACCAACAGGTGTTCGAATGAGCTTAAGGTTTTCACCTTCCAAAAATCTTTCAAACCCAAGATTTGACATAACTGTGGCCACAACACCACCAGCCTGAAGTTTGCCCTGATCATTCCAAGATTTTGCTATCACAGCCATCAATTGATCACCATCAATTAACTGGCCTTTTTCATCAACAATCACCACACGGTCGGCATCACCATCAAGAGCAATACCAATATCGGCACGCATTTCTTTTACTTTTTCACAAAGCGCTTCAGGAGAGGTTGAACCACACCCTTGATTGATGTTAGTACCATTCGGTTCAACACCAATGGTAATCACTTCTGCACCAAGTTCCCAAAGAGCTAGCGGGGCAACTTTATAAGCCGCACCATGAGCACAATCGATCACAATGCGTAAATTTTCAAATCGCATATTACGAGGCAAGCTTCGCTTAGCCGCCTCAATATAACGATCACGAGAACTCTCAATGCGTTTAGCCCGCCCAATATCACGCGGATCAGCAAGTAAAGAGGAATTATCCCCCTCAATCATTTCAGCTATTTCAGCTTCTTGCGCATCACTAAGTTTATAGCCATCCGGGCCAAATATTTTAATGCCATTATCAGCAAAACCATTATGGGACGCAGAAATCATAACCCCAAGATCAGCGCGCATAGAGCGTGTAAGCATCGCAACCCCAGGAGTTGGAACAGGCCCTAGTTGAAACACATCCATACCAACAGATGTAAACCCGGAAATCAGGGCAGACTCAATCATATAACCCGAAAGACGGGTATCCTTACCAATCACAACACGGTGGCGATGGCCGCCATTAGTGAACATTTTACCAGCAGCCATACCTAGTTTTAAGGCAATCTCACTGGTCATAGGGTATTGGTTTGCCTGCCCACGAACACCATCAGTACCAAAAAGTTTCTTTGACATAAAAACATCAACCCCGTCATTCTAACTAAAAATTCTAGATCTCTTATCCCAAGATCTCTTTATCTACCGTGATAATCCACTTTAAAACGAAAATCACGGTAAAAACATGCAGCAAACACTTTGCTTAATCACATATTACATATGAATTTTACAATAAAACACTGATTAGATTGAATGGATTTCGAAAATATCATAGATATAAACGGTTAAAATACAAAAAGTTTGAAAAGATGACCAAAAACTATAGTAAAGCTAAGCTTACCTACCTTTACATCCCCAAACCTTAAGTGCCTGGACAGTTTCAGCCACATCATGAACTCTGAAAATCTGAACACCTTGGCTCGCTCCAAGCATTACCGCAGCAAGCGAACCCGGCAAACGCTCACTCGCCTTCTCATTTCGCGATAAAGCTCCAATAAAAGATTTACGAGAACATCCAAGCAGCAAGGGTACCCCTAATCCATGAAAAAGACTTAAGGCTTTTAACAACTCACAATTATGAGAAACACTTTTACCAAACCCAATACCAGGATCGAGAATAATATTTTCCGTCCGAACACCAGCCTCAACCGCACGCTGCAAACTTATCGACAAATAATCATAAACATCCAAAACAACATTATTGTAAGAAGGATTTTCTTGCATCACTTCAGGCGTTCCTTGTGCATGCATTAGAATAACAGGCACATTCAAGGAGGCAGCAACTCCAAGAGAATTTGGATCAAATGTCAAAGCCGAAACATCATTGATAATATTAGTTCCAGCTTGAACAGCCGCTGTCATAACTTCTGATTTCCGAGTATCTATCGAAATAATTACATCACTTTTTGATCGCAAAGCCTCAATAACAGGGATCACCCGTTCAAGCTCATCTTCAATGGAAACCAATTCAGCCCCTGGCCGTGTACTCTCCCCGCCAATATCAATAATATCAGCGCCCTCTTCTACCATTTTCAAACCGCGCTCAACTGCTTGCGATACTTGGATATGTTGTCCACCATCAAAAAAACTATCCGGCGTAACATTGAGCACTCCCATTATTCTAGGTCGCTCAAGAGAAAGCGAAGCCAAAGGCAACCGGTCAGCTGAAACCATCTCAGCTATAATTGAATACTCATCAGGAACTTCAGCAAGAGAAAACAAATGCCGGCGCACCTCAGGCCCTCCACCAGGCTTTCCTCTAAGTCCACACCGACTTAAGCACTCAACTTGGCTATAACCAATCCCCTCAACACCGGCAAGAGAAGCTATTTTAACACCCCCCATTAATCCGTCTTTATCATCAAATTGAAATGGAAGCGGACGCCAATAATCCATTATTCACCTCTAAAAAAATGCATATTTACTTTTATTATATAGAACCCCACTACCAAAACAAAAAACCCAAATCAACAAATGTCGACTTGGGTTTTTGGATCTATAGCAGAACTATATCATATATAGGGTCTAGACCCTAGCCTTGCGGCTGTGGTTCCATATCACCAGAAGGTTCTTCGCCGCCTGGTTTCGGTTTAGTTTTCCCCGAAATAGGAACAACAGAATGAGATCCACCTGATTGATCATCGGGTTCATCCCGTTGAAGAGGCTTACCACTAATCAGATTGGCAACTTCTTCACCACTCAATGTTTCATATTCAAGCAAGCCCTGAGCAACAATTTCCAGGTCATCGCTTTTTTCTTCAAGAATCCGGCGTGCAGTCGTTTCACCATCATCAATTAAACTTCTAACTTCTTCATCCACTAAACGAGCGGTTTCTTCAGAAATGTTCACAGAGTTAGAAACAGAATGACCAAGGAAAACCTCTTCCTGATTGCTATTATAGAGCACACGTCCAAGCTTTTCAGACATGCCCCACTCCATAACCATCTTGCGAGCAAGCCCCGTTGCCATCTGAATATCACCAGTGGCACCATTGGTGACTTTGTCATCTCCAAATATTTTAATCTCGGCTTCGCGGCCGCCAAACAATACAGCCAAACGCGAAACACAATATGAACGTGTATAAGAATGACGATCCGTCTCAGGCAAGTTCATGGTCACACCTAGTGCACGCCCTCGTGGAATAATTGTCACCTTATGAAGAGGGTCAAATTCAGGAACATGCAACCCAACAATCACGTGGCCAGCTTCATGGTAAGCTGTGTTTTTCTTTTCATGTTCAGTCATAACCATAGAGCGGCGCTCCGCTCCCATCATAACTTTATCTTTCGCATCTTCAAATTCTTGCTGAGTAACCATCCGCATTGAGCGACGTGCAGCAAGAAGTGCAGCTTCATTCACAAGGTTCGCTAGATCAGCACCAGAAAATCCAGGTGTACCTCTAGCTAAAACTTTCACATCAACATTCGGAGCCAATGGCACTTTTTCTGAATGAACTTTCAAGATTTTTTCGCGGCCAACAACATCAGGCAACGGCACAACAACCTGACGGTCAAAGCGACCAGGACGCAACAATGCTGGGTCCAAAACATCTGGACGGTTGGTAGCAGCTAAAAGAATAATACTTTCATTCGCTTCAAAACCATCCATCTCAACGAGTAACTGGTTCAAAGTCTGCTCGCGTTCATCGTTACCGCCGCCAAGACCAGCACCACGATGACGACCAACAGCATCAATCTCGTCAATGAAAATAATACAAGGCGCATTACGTTTAGCTTGTTCAAACATATCACGCACCCGGCTGGCACCAACACCAACAAACATTTCAACAAAGTCCGAGCCAGAAATTGTAAAGAACGGCACATTCGCCTCGCCAGCAATCGCACGGGCTAACAATGTTTTACCGGTCCCCGGAGGGCCAACAAGAAGCGCACCATGCGGAATATGACCGCCCAAACGCTGGAACTTTTGCGGGTCTCTTAAATATTCAACAATCTCAACCAAATCATCTTTGGCTTCATCAACACCAGCAACATCTTCAAATGTCTTGCGGTCATGATGCTCCGTTAAAAGCTTTGCCTTAGATTTACCAAAGCCCATGGCTTTGCCACCACCACCTTGCATTTGGCGCATAAAAAAGATCCAAACACCAATCAGCAATAGGACAGGCAAGAAGGTCGTCAATAAAATATTCAAGAATGAATTAGACTCATCTTCAGGCGGCTTCGCGGTAATCTTCACACCCTTAGAGGAAAGCGTACCAATCAAATTAGGGTCATTCGGAGCATAAGTCCCAAACGCACCACCATTACCAAACTGCCCGGTCACTTTCTGACCAGCAATTGTCAGTTCTTTGACATTACCCTGCTCAACTTGAGCTAACAATTCAGAGTAACTGATTTGAGTTTGTTTAGGATTATTTTGCGCTCCTTGGATCATATTAAATAACACAAGCAACAATAATAGAATGACAACCCAAACCGCGAAATTGCGAAAATGCGAATTCATAAAAATTTCCTATCCCAAAGGCAAAAAACGAGTAAGTCCTCGTCTCACTTTGCCTCATTACATAAAGCATCATCACAAACAATCTATTTGTGATGAAAATTGGTACAGATAAAACTGTCCCTAAATAAAAAGATGGCAAACAATAAAAATTGTTGCCCCAAAACCGTGATATTCAATATCCAAAAAACTGAATTAACCGAAAATGGTTGAAAATAAACACCTTAACAAAAGGCGTTATAAGCAAATTATGTAAACATTTTCGTAAAAATTCCACCCTTTATAGCTAGCTTATAAAAAACCAGCATCTCTCCACCTTAACATAGGCATGAAGGCAAGATTTGCCAAGAGGAAGAAAAGAAAGAAAAAGTGTTTTTCTCAAGAACTTCAACGCACTTTACAATAATTTCTCACAAGAATAAGGCTAATTTCTTATTCTACCTGTTAAACACACAATTTAGGAATGTGCAAAACACAATTTGACGAATAAATTGAGTTTAAAATAACAATGTTTTCCAGTTTTTAAGCGGAAAAACGGCCCTTTCAAACGAAACATCGTCCAGGAAAGCATCCAAATCACCAAACAGCTCCACAAAAAGGCTTTCATCATAAATCTCTAACTGAGGAACAGCCACCAATTGCCCATTTTGCCAACACCCCGCAACAGCAGGTAAAATTGTTTTCGAAGCAGTTAACCGAGATAACCCGGTACCTAATTCGAGGTATTTTTCTTTTATTTTTGCTAGTTCCACTTTAGAAAAACCACGAATAAGCATGTCACCAGAAAAGTCATCCGGAACCTTAATTTCAATCCGCCGATCCCATATCACGCCCCTACGTGAAGAAATAGAATGGCTACTTTCAAAACTCTGCTCAACAATCTCAAACGGAGCACGCCCGATTTCGCGAGAAAATTGCAAATATCCATCAGCTTTTTTCTCACACATCACACCAGCAAGCACAAACTTCTCTAGCCCCATAGTTTCTAAATGGGCAGTACCACTTTCTAAACTAGAAAGAGAACGACCTTCAACACCAAAAGCAATGAGTAATCGCCTTAAAATTCGTACCTGTATTTCATTTGGAAGAGAGAAGTAATCCTCTCCCTTCATAAACAAAAGCCCAACACGATGCGCCGTCACGTGCGAGCGAACAAAGTCGATGGCTTGGTTCTCAAGAGCCAAGCGCCCGCGCTGCAAACGGCGCACACTCTCGCCAATCATTTCAGAAAAACGGCCATCATTATCGAAGGAATTAAGGAGTTGTCTAACTTGAACACGTTCATAATTAGCGTCACTGTTACTTGGGTCTTCAACCCAATCAATACCGCGTGTCTTAAGCCAAGAACGTAAAGTTTTACCACGAATATTTAAAAGCGGTCTGAGAATCTGCATTCCATAAAGCTCTCTTTGAGCATGCATAGAAGAAAGCCCGTCAATACCACTCCCCCGCCCCAAGCGCATCAAAAACGTTTCTGCCTGGTCATCAAGAGTGTGCGCCGTCAATAAATGAGAAAGATTTAATTCTTTTAACTGAGATGCCATGGCCTCATAACGCCCATCTCGTGCCCGTGCTTGCAAAGAGCTCCCCTCCTCCAGGCCGTTCAGCTTAATAGGAACACCAGTAAACCCAAGCTCTTCAGCCGTACGAATAACGAAAGCGACTTCCTCTGCTGCTTCCGCGCGAACTCCATGATCAACCGAGAAAACCACATCCTTTGCGTCGTTGAGCGGATATCTAGAGCGCCAGTCCGCAAAAAGATGCAACAAAGCCATGCTATCCCCACCACCAGAAACAGCCAGGCCAACAGCCCCCACACCTTGTGCTTCTTGGCCAAAAAGCTGAGAAAACAAATGATCAATTTTAGAATGAGTAAGCTCCATAAGATGCAACCTACAATTAGAGGCACCTTAAAAGCAAGAATAAGAATAAAAGTAAAAAATCAAGAAAGTGATGGGCAAAAATGAAACCGATTGAAATACATTCAAACCTGTTTATAAAACTACCTACACCGAGCCTTAGTCTGCTCTTGCCCCAATCGCCGGGCAATATGCCCTGAGAGAGATTTGTATTTATCATTCAATTGAGCGTATGTCTGACACGCCGCCTCAGATTGCCCTAACCGTTGAAGGGACATTCCCAGTTTAAGTAAATTATCAGGACCCTTCACACTGTTTTTATAGGTTTTATATCCCTTTAAAAACTCATGCGCTGCTTTTCTATAATCATTACGTGCAAAGTAAGTTTCACCCAACCAATATTGCGCATTTCCTGAAAGTTCATCTTGCGGGTAGTTTCTCAAAAAAGAACGAAACGTCGCTTCAGCAGAAACATAATCACTCGCCATCAAATAATTATAGCCAGCATCATAAAGCTTGCGAGATGGAACCCCATTCACCGCAACACGGCTCTTAGGAACTTGCCCATCGAGTGGTAGATCAGCACCCGGTATAGGTTGATCAGATATTACACGTCCATTTGACAATTGTTTCTCTGATTGTGTGTCAGCTCCCCAACCATCAGTACTAAACTGAGGTTCACCCGTAACTCTATCGGCTGATCCCTGATCAAGTCTTTGGTCAAGTGGTAAGCGGCGCTCAAAATTTTGCTTATTCAGAGGCTGATTTTGCCGCACACCTTTTTGCACCAATGTCTGCAAGGCACCAATCATTGATTTCATCTCAGTGATCTGAGCTTCAAGACGATCAATCCGACGTTGCGCCTCATTCAATTCATCAAGTTGAGAAGATTTAGCCTTGTTAGCTTTTGCATCTTGAGCAAAGGCAAGAGAATGCCCATTAACACTCAAAAACGCGCTAACATTCAAAAGAATGGATAAAAACAACACCCCAGTTAAATGTCTCATATGCCGTACCCCAAACAATTTTTAGCCCAGAATTTAAAACCAGAATTTAATAATTAGCTGCACCGTTTAATTTTGTCTCAACACGGCGGTTTTGTGACCAGCAACTAATATCATTACAAATTGCAACAGGACGTTCTTTACCATATGAAATGGTTCTGAGGCGGGTTGGGTTAACTCCATTTTGTATAAGATAATTTTTAATCACATCAGCCCGGCGACCACCAAGAGCAATGTTATACTCACGGGTTCCACGTTCATCAGCATGACCTTCAAGCGTGACAGAGTAGTTAGAATACTGCTGCAACCACTTAACCTGGTTGCGCAAAATACCTAAAGCCTGTGCAGTCAGCTGCACACTATCGGTAGTGAAATGTACCGTTGTTCCAACATTCACAGCAAAGTCTTGCGGTGTTCCCGGTTTGGTTGGAACCCCAGTTAAGCTTTTATTCGCATTGCTACACCCAGTGACAAAAACTGCCAACATTAGAATACAAGTAAGCCTAAAAAAGCCCCGCATAAATAAATCCAGTCTTAAAAAATGAGATATCATTTTCATCCTCAGTTTTTCATCCTACCCTCAGATTTGCCCCCCTTAAAGTATGCTGGGGTTAAATACAACGGCGGTTACTCTTAGCTAAAATTGCTTCAAGCATTTTCAAATTATTAAATTTCAATCAACACTCACCATCAATGCTTACAAAATCCAGCAAGAAGAAAACACTAAATTTTAGCATATCTCTAACTGAGAAAACAAATCAGATGGCATAACTATACATGTTTTTTTATGAACTGAAACTGATGAACAAGAACTTTTGGCTTAGAATGTTGATTTCAAGAAAACATCTTCAAGCACGCCAACAAACACTCAAATAAACAAAGGCCTTCTTTGCAGTAAGCTCCAACCAGTCAAAAAACATACATCATAGCTAATGCAAAGAAAGCCCAAGATAAAAGCAAAATTATGAATTATCTTATTTTAGAGTTGCAAATACGCATACAACAGCTAGATGCCCCCTAAAAAACGAAACTTTTCGCCGGATAAAACAGAATTCCAGCAGCAACCAAGCCAATCCAAAAGCCAATCTCCAAAGTCTCTGTAATCGGCTGAATGCCTTTGATGGCCCCGTATATATGAACAATAACCATCATCACAAAAACCAGAATTAAAAAGTCGCAGATAAAGCTAACTCCGCTCCCATATAATATCGCACGCAAGACCATCACTTCAACAACAAGAGCAAAAGAACCCATACATCGCCCAAAATAAACGGCTAAGTCTGTATCTTCTGGAATTGACCATAAAAGCATCTTAGCCCATAACATCGGCGTAAAAAATATAGGAATTACGAAAGCAACCGTAGTCACAATCATTAAAATAAGTAGGTAAGTTTGTGTGTAATCAGAATAATACCCGAGCATTAATCCCTCCTGCTAAATTATACAAAGAGAGAAAGCTAAAAGGTTAACTCTAGAAAAGAATGAGAATTACGAAAGAGAAATGTAAAGAGAGGAAAGAAAAAGTCAGGTCAGTGTAATAAACAATACAAACATCAAAAATTTAAAATATGAATTTTAAATCTGACCAGTTTTCTTAAATGACACCAGGCAACAGACATAAAAAAACCGCGCTGCATACCATTTAAAATATGCAACACGGTCTTTTAACTGTTCTGAAAAATTAATTTCAGTCAAGTTGGTCGTTAAAATTAACGAACAGCTTGAGTAACAGGAGCAACATCGCCACCAAGTTTCATTGGCTCATGACGTACTTCACGACGACAAGCGCCAAGAGTAGCAACAGTACCAACGATAGTAGCAGCAATGATTAGACCTTTAAATTTATTCATGGTAATTCCCCCTTCAGGTAATGTTTTGGATCAAGGTGATCCGGTTTGAAACTATATAATCCTAGTTAGTCAACATGACACTTTAATGTGCCAATTAATGAAATCAATTAACGTATCTGCTGTTCCACAACATTCAAAGCAGCATCAGACCCAAGCTTCATTGGTTCATGACGAACTTCACGGCGACATGCAGAAACACTAGCAACTGCACCGATAAGAACGGCAGCAACTAATAGTCGTTTATACGATTGCATTATGTAAACTCCTTAAGAATTTTACGAGCAGTGCATACATCCGGATTACCGGCGTTACCCTACAAGATCAAGAACAGATGCGATACAGTCACATGTTTTCACACACAATGATGCGAAAAAGACACGAATTACTGCATTTTAACCCCTTCAAGCATGTTAGAACCATGATTAATACACAGCCCCATCTAACATCAGAGATTCAAATCGATTCTATCTATAAAGGCAAGAACTATAACAATTATTTATTAACACGAGGTGACCAAGCCGGGTCTGATCCCCAAGAAGGTGTTCTAACACGCCGCTCATTATACCCTGTTAAGTCGACAGAATAGATGCGAGCACCGCCTTTTGCACCAGGAGACTCGCGAAAAAACATCAATACACGCCCATTTGGCGCCCACGTTGGGCCTTCATTATGATAACCCTCAGTCAAAATTCGCTCGCCCGAACCGTCTGGCTTCATAACTCCAATAAGAAATCGCCCCGGTACTTGCTTAGTAAAGGCTATTAAATCACCCCTGGGCGACCAAACCGGCGTTGAATAACGCCCATCACCAAAACTGATTCTCTTAGCGTTGGAGCCATTAGAATTCATAACAAAAAGTTGCTTAGAGCCACCTCTGTCAGATTCAAACACAATGTTTTTGCCATCAGGTGAGTAACTCGGCGCTGTATCAATAGACGCGCTGTTCGTTAAGCGGACACTTTGCTTAGTGCCAATATCAAGGGTAAAAATGTTCGCATTTGCCCCTTGTTGCAAACTCATAATGATTTTCCGACCATCTGGGGAAAACCTAGGAGCAAACGTCATATTAGGAAAATCGCCGACTACACGCTTCTGTCCCGTTTCCAAATTGAGCAAATAAACACGCGGAACCCCGCTTTCATACGACATAAAAGTAAGCTCATTAGCACGGGGTCCAAACCGCGGCGTTAAAACCAAATGCCGTCCCTGAGTTAAATAACGCAGGTTATGCCCATCTTGATCCATAACGGCCAAACGCTTAATACGGCGTTTTTTACCGCCCGTTTCATCAATAAACGCAACCCGAGTGTCAAAATACCCAGTCTCTCCAGTGAGACGCTTATAGATCGTATCCGCAATCACATGCCCAACACGGCGCCAGTTCTCATTTTCAATGAAAAATTGCTCACCTGAAAGCTGCTTACCAGAAAACACATCCCACAAACGATATTGCGCTTTAATACGCCTATCAGGAAGCCGCTCTACCTTACCAACCACAACAGCCTGCGCTTTAATTACTCGCCAATCAGAAAACTTAGGAACACTTAAAACACTCGCATTTTTTTCAATAAAAGAAAGAGGGTCAAGTGGTTCAAACAATCCAGAGCCCGCCAAATCAGCCTGAATAACCTGCACAACTTCTTGAGCAAAACGTTGGTCCTCAAAAGTCTTGCCTTCAAACGCTGAAATAGCAATTGGAATAGCCTGCACATTACCTTCAGTAATATCAATCTCTACCTGAGCATATGAAGGAGAGGAAAAACCAAGCAGACAAACAAAACTAGCGATCATTGCCAAAAAATATTTTGGCAGTTTTGAAGCAAAAAGTGTCAAATTGTATTGAATTACAGAATTTTGAACTGGGTTTTCCCATAATCTTGTTCTGTGAGCCATCTTGATTTTCACCTTTTTGATAACATTAAATCTTCAAATTTTTAAATATCTGAGTTTGAATATGAGCAAAATCTATTAACTCAGAACTTGAGCTTTAACAAATAACTTTATCCGCGCAGCATATCACGCGGATTAAAGTTCAAAATCATATCCTGCCACGTGTCATATTTAGCACCTGGCAAATTATAAGGCTGACATTGCCATACAGCCCGTGCCGCGCTATCAGCCGCAGCCCGATGGAAAGAAGAAGAGCCCCGATTTAGAACACGTGGCTGCCCCTTTAATGTTCCGTCCTTATTAAGTTTGATCCGCAACTTTACGCTCAACTCTTCAGCACCGAGCCCACCAACTGGTGGGTTCCAACATCGTGAAACTCGCCGACGAAACGCATCAATCTCATTAATGCTCATCTTCAAATGCTTGCCTCGCGGGTTCCCCTTGACCTTCTTAGCACCAGGCAAATCTGGCAATTTAGAAGACGTTGGCCCAGAATCAGGCACTTTGTTTAGAAGGGCTGCGATTTTATCTTCGTTGAATTTTTTCTTCTTGCGCTTTTTTTTAACAATTTTCGCTTTCGGTTTTGGCTTGGGCTTCGCTTTTTTCTTAGGTTTAGGCTTCGGCTTTTTAGCAACCTTTTTCTTTACCGGTTCGACTTTCTTTTTCTGAGCTTCAGGCTTTTTAATCGGAACCGGTTCTTGTTTTTCAGCCACAGGCTGTACGGCACGTTTAGGTGCTGGTTTTTTCTTTTTCTTCTTTTCTTGAATTTCTTTAGCTATCGGTTTTTTGTCTTTTTTCTTAGTCTCTTTTTTCGCAGGCGCTTTCTTTACCCCAGCCTTCAGCTTGGTTAACTCAGAAATATCAACAATTTCCATCGGAATAGATTTAACTTCGATCGGCTTTAGAGCCTTCGCTGTTGTAAGAGAGAGGAGCGCAAAAGCCAAGAGGGTGCTATGAAACACCATAGATATGATAAGCCCTAGCTTCACCCTTTTCTCCTTAAATTACGTGTTAAACATTCAACGCGACAATGCTTATTCAGTGCACATTACGCACCCTATTCAATATGCATTATTGCACCTTATTGACTGCTTGCATCAGTCACAATCGCTAGCCGAGTAAACCCGGCATTAGAAATTTTTCCCATCACCTGTGAAATCATGCCATGCAATGATTTCTGATCACCACGAATATAAATACGCTCATTATAGCCATTTTTAGCAATGGCTTTAAGTTTGGGAACCAGCTCTTCGAGAGTAATCTCTTTATCTTGAATATAAACCTTGCCTAGTTTATCAACCGAAATAGTCAGAGGTTCTTTCTCTCCTCCTAATGATTTCGCTTCTGTTTTTGGCAATTCAAGAGGAATCCCAGCACTCAACAAAGGCGCCGTTACCATGAAAACAATCAGTAGAACCAACATAACATCAACAAATGGTGTCACATTAATATCAGACATAACAGCAGCACCGCCACGGCTACGAGACCTGCGTCTGCGTGGAATAGCTTTTCCACCTCCTAATGATGCACCCATTTTATATCCTCGGCTCTAAAGCCTCTATATGAAATCAGCCTTTTATATTAAAAGCTCATACTATCAAATTAAGACTTAACTATTTCCGCATCTCAATTTGACGCGATAAAATAGCTCCAAATTCATCTGCAAAGCCTTCATAGCGCTGAGAAAGTCTCGAAATATCAGATGAATATTTATTATAAAAAATCACAGCCGGAATAGCAGCCAACAGACCTAAAGCTGTTGCAAACAGAGCTTCAGCAATACCAGGAGCCACAACAGCCAAACTCGTATTTTTAGATGCAGCGATAGATGAGAAACTATTCATAATCCCCCAGACTGTACCAAACAGCCCAACAAAAGGAGCCGTTGACCCAACCGTAGCCAGGAATAATAATTTGCTCTCTAACTTTTCAATTTCACGGTTAAGAGCAACATCCATAACTTTCTCGATGCGCATTTGGACGGAGACCATCACCTTCGGTCCAGCTTTTAAGCTTTCATTCCATTCTCTCATAGCCGCTAAAAAAATGCTCTCAACACCTTTCGTCTCGCGCCGTGACACATCTTCATAAATTTCTTCAAATGGCTCTCCAGACCAAAAAATCTTTTCAAAATCATTTGAACGTTTTCTAGCTGAAGAAATTGAAAACATCTTTTCAAAAACAATACCCCACGCCCAGATAGAGGCAAAAGCCAAACCAATCATGACTATTTTTACAACAATATCTGCTTGCAGAAAGAGAGAGACAAAAGAAAAGTCACTGCTGTTCACGGTAACGTTCGCGCTCATCAATGAGCTAGCACTCACCAACGCATCAGCACCAAAAAGTACACCACTATTTGCAACAAATACTGGTACAGCAAGCATAGAAATATCCATAAACTTCCTCTGATCTATCCCTTTGAAAATTGAAGGGTGTTTATTATGAGGCCTAATGCAAGCCATCTTTCACAAAATTTTGTGACAAAAGAAGGGCTCAAAAATGGTCCAAATCGTTAAAAATCAAGTTCACATCAAGATAATACAGCCTCTTCACCCCTGTTTTATCTCATTTTTTAGAAAATTATCACCAAACAACAAACATGCTTCATCTGTAGTTAAATTATTCGCGGGTCCTATTCAAGCTTAAGCTTCCTTCTTAAAGAACGCTTCTTTAATCGCCTCGCTTAAGCGAACCGGCCGCCCATTCTCGTTAATTAAAACGATAGTCACCAATGCCTTAAACAAAACCGTGTCCTCTCGCCTAATTTCCTGGGCTATTTTCATACTGGCTGTGCCTTGCTCCGCGACTTTCGTCTCAACCTCTAAAACATCATCCATCATCGCGGGTTTTAAATAATCAATATCCATATGCCGAACAACAAAGAAGCACCCAGAGGCCCCATCAGCGCCCTCAAATAGCTCTTTCTGGTTCAAACCAATCAGGCGAACAAAATCTGTTCTGCCTCGTTCACACCAGCGAATGTAACTCGCATGATAAACAAGACCAGAAAAATCAGTGTCCTCATAATAAACCCGAAGCGGCAAGACATGGCTGTCACCTCGCAAACATCCGGCTAAATCCGGCCACTCCTTTTGGGAGTTTTTCTCAGAGTTAGTGGTCTGTGTCTCAAGCTCTGACATGTAACATCCTCAATTTAATGTTTTGCAGTGAAATATTAGGGCCAACCATTCAAATCAAAGCGTTTAGCATCCCTATCCAAAGTAAGGTAAGCAAGGATCATGACAAATCACAAAAAAAATCGCTCGACGAGATTAGGCCTCATCAAGCGACTTATAATCAAACGT
>JAJFHW010000150.1 GCA_021775385.1 Hyphomicrobiales bacterium
CGATCAAAGCGCCATGCAAGTGCTATATGCCCGTCATTATCAGAGAATTTACCGTTTTATTTTACGTCAAATTAAAGATGAGACCATGGCTGAAGATATTGTAAATGAAGTGTTTCTGGATTGCTGGCGCTCTGCTGGCAAGTTTGAAGGTCGCTCTTCTGTCACAACCTGGCTAACTGCCATTAGCTATAACAAGTCCATTTCTTACTTGCGTAAAAGAAGAGAGGCTCAAATGAGCGACGGCCAGGCGGAAGCCATGGTCGACGATGCGGATAGTCCGCAAATTGAGCTAATGAAGGGTGATAAAGGAGATCAGCTTCGATATGCCATTTCTAAATTAAGCGAAACACACGCAGCTGTGATTGATCTCGCTTACTATCATGAAATGAGCATAAATGAGATTGCTGAAGTCCTTGATGTCCCTGCCAACACAATTAAAACCCGCCTGTTTCACGCGCGCAAAAATCTACATGAAATTTTGTGCGATGCAGGAGTGGATAGAGGATGGCCGTAAAAATGACAGACCCATATTCCAAAGATCAGTAATCAACAGAAAAATATTCTCACGAAGATCTCGTAAGCCTTTTGCCGTTTTATCTCTCAGGTAAAATTAACAAAACGGATAGAGACGCTGTAATTCAGTGGCTGAATAAAGACCCGGATGCGTCTTACATTCTGGAAAAAATTGAAGCGGAGCGCATGGCAACCATCACCGCCAATGAAACTCTTCAAGCACCAGCAGATGGCTTGAAACGCTTGATGCAAGATGTAGCAAACACGCCGCAAGAAAAATCTTTAAAAAACAGCAGCACCAGTCTGTTGTCTTGGTTAAAAGAAAAAATTCTTGCCCCTCTTTCTGCAGCACCCGCTGAGTTAGCATGGGGCGCATGTGCGGTATTAATGGTGATCAGCCTCAGTCAATCAGCCTTGCTTTATCGAGGTGGAGGTCAACCTATATCAACAGAATATAATCTGGCAAGCGGTGAAAAACACACCATCCTTTCAACTGCAATAGTCAAGTTTTCTGAAGCAGCTCAAATGGAGAAAGTCGCTGAATATCTTGATGATACAGGCACAATCATTATTGATGGACCAACCGCAAGCGGATTGTTTGTCTTAGGGTTTATTGAGCGAGATGATCTGCCAACTCTGAAAGACAGACAGAAACAATTTAAAGAAAATTCAAATCTGATCTCTCAGTTCATCCTGAAAGCAAACAAATAAAACACAGAAGTAAAATACAGAAGTAGATCGCAGTTAAAAACTACAGAAATGACTGCGTTGTGACGAATGAACATCATAAAGAGTTTAGTAAAAGTCTGATTTTCGTTTAAGGTTCAAATGTTTTTTATGAGGGCAAACATAATGTTAGCTAAAATATTAAAAACTCATCTCTTGAAAGCCAATCTGTTGAAGATCTGTCTGTTAGTCGCATTTGCTTTTTGTGCGCCTATACAGAATATTCATGCAGCAAATTGCGGTGGTAATGATGGTATCGCTTTAAATGAACTACCAGCTGAATTGTCTGAACTAATCAGTGATCATAATGGTGGCAACAAAACTTCTGACAATTCAGTAGATAGTGGCGCTTGTAAAATTCCCGAAAAAGAAGCAACCCAAAAAACACCGGATATTTCTCCGGTCAATAACAAATCAAAAAATTTAAACGGCACAATTGAAGCCATTCACGGCGCACACGTACCTGATGAAGTATTGGTCACTATCAGCGCTGATGGCGGAATTGTTGAACGGTTAGCAAATCAATATGGTTTAACCATCCGTTCGCAAAAAGCTCTCTCACTCCTTGGAAATATTCTTGTTAAATTCGGCATACCTGATGGACGGCCAGTGGCAGTAGTCCGTGCTCAGTTGTTAAGTGAACAAGATGTATTAGGTGCTGAGCCTAATCATATCTATCAACTTAATGGAGATGCAAACAAAGAGGTAATCAAACGCTTTTCACAAACCGCAGCAGAGATAAACAAAGCGCAAAAACTTGCCTCTGGACGGGGGGTAAAAGTAGCTGTGATTGATAGCGGCGTTGATGAAGATCATCCGGCATTGCTCGGCGCGATACGCGGAAAGTTCGATGCGCTTGATAAAGCCCCGGTAAATGAAACAGCACACGGGACCGCAGTCGCTCTTCTTATCGGCGGCGGTGATAATAGTTTTAAAGGAGCAGCTCCAGAAGCCGAGCTTTATGTTGCCAGAGCTTTTGATACAACAAAAGAAGGAGCGCATCTCAATTCAGCCGAGGCAATTATATCAAGTCTCGATTGGGCCTTTCAGCAGAACGTAGACATTATCAATATGAGTTTTGCAGGGCCTGAAAATAAATACATAACAGACGCTCTAACCAATCTAATGAGTACAGATGTTGTCCTTGTAGCAGCGGCTGGCAACAATGGCAAAAAGGCACCTTATGCGTTTCCGGCAGCTCAACAGGGTGTTTTCGCAGTCACAGCAACAGACGCAAAAAACCGCATATATACAAAAGCCAATAGAGGACCTTATGTCTATATAGCAGCACCTGGTGTGGATGTGTTGGTAGCGAATGGCAGTGGCGATATCCAACTAAGAAGTGGCACCTCTTATGGTGCAGCTATTTTCAGCGGTATATGCGCGTTAGCTCTTGAAAGTAAAAGTACGGGTAAAAGCGGAGGAAAAACCAACAAACGGATCAAGCTAAAAGAATTTCGCAAAGCAATTGAACTGAGCTCGAAAGATTTAGGCGCCCCTGGCCGCGACCCTGTCTTTGGAAATGGGTTGATAAGAGCCGAGGCCCTAGTGCGACAGGCACTAAAGTAAAAAGTGCGACAGGCACTAAAGTAAAAGTGCGACAGGCACTGAAGTAAGAGAGTGCGACAGGTACTGAAATAAAAAGTGTAGCCCGCCTTATAGAAAAATATGTTGATCATCGTGAAAGCAGTAAGCTTAACATAATCAAAAAACACAAAATTCCAGTGCATCCAATCGCTTTCTAATTTGCTTTTTAACCTGTTCTCTGTTTCCCTGAATTAAGGTGAAATAATTGAATATGGACCTCCCAATATGGAGCAAGCACACAAATCCACAAAAACTTATGATCTGCTCATCGTTGGCGGCGGCATCAACGGGACTGGCATCGCGCGCGATGCTGCGCTTCGTGGATTAAAAGTGTGTCTTTGCGAGCAAGGAGATTTAGCAGGTGCCACGTCATCAGCAAGCACAAAATTGATCCATGGCGGACTTCGTTACCTTGAGTTTGGAGATTTCAAATTAGTTC
>JAJFHW010000016.1 GCA_021775385.1 Hyphomicrobiales bacterium
CGGTATCTGGATGAGTATCGGCTAGAGCACGAGTTGCTTTTTTGATCTCTTCTTTAGCAGCCTCTTTGTCTGCCCTATATTGATCTTCAATCTTTTCAAGTCGATCCTTTGCTGCGACGATCCTTTTTATTTCTTCTCTCATCCTGTGCCCTCCGATTCTTTAGATAGTTTAACATCTACCCAATTCTCTTAGAACCACTTCATTTTTCCATCTCAGAAAAATCAAAGCCAATTTTGATACATTTCAACAAGTAGAATTAACTTTCAGCTGAAAACGAAAAACGTAGGTCGAAGACCGTCAGCGCCTAGCGCTGCCCAGCGGAGGGCGGCAGCTTCGCTGCCATCGTCCGTGAGCTTTAAAAAGCACTCACACCACGCTCGCCAACATGCACAGGGCTATCAGTCCCGCAAGAAAATCCATCAACCAACCGGTCTGCTGCATTTTGCGCAATTTCATTCGCCCCTTTATTCGCCAATGCATCAACATAAGCCATATGGCAAGCTTCAGAGCCCTCAAGTTTGGTAACGACCAAGATTTGTCCTTCTCTACCACCAGAACCAGTCGATGTGAAATAACGAAGGATCGTCGCAATCGGTCGGCCATGGCGCAAACGCCATTCCATTTTCTTGCCCACAGTATTAAAGGGGCTCAATCTTTGTGAAAATGACTTTTGATTTAATCCGTTTTTACCATATCCTAACGAAAAACGTAGGTCCGCCTCAGAAACGAAAACTTGTCTGCCAGCATACCCGCGGCAAACAAAAGTTGCCCACTCTCCTTCACCTTCTTCAGCTTGTGAATGCAAAGAGCATTTCTTTAAGTCAGTATCAGTGTAAACACTATTTCCATCGGCAAATGCCATTGAAGTAAATATAAATGCATTAAGTCCAAATAAAACGGCCAAACCAATCAAAAAACGTCTAATCATTTCTATCACCTGTATTAAAATTTACGTCAAAATCAAAAAATTCGGTTGTTTTTACAAATTATCCCGCATCTGATGCTAATTTAGGGGTTGTCGCCAAGCTCAGTCCAGCCTAGAACCCAACCCATATGATTAAAACTTACGCCAGTTAGCATCATAGCTGTTGGCCAAAACTATACAAGGACACCAAATGCGTATTGATGAAATAGCTGTCGGCAAAAACGCTCCAGATGACATTAATGTAATTATTGAAGTTCCAATTGGCGGCGAGCCTGTAAAATATGAAATGGATAAGCCTTCAGGAACCATGTTCGTTGACAGATTCCTATACACCTCTATGCGCTATCCAGGGAATTACGGCTTTATTCCTCACACATTATCAGATGATGGAGACCCAATTGACGTTCTTGTAGTTAACAATCGCCCGTTAATTCCAGGTTGCGTCATAAATTGTCGCCCTATCGGCATTCTTCAAATGAAAGATGAAGCCGGTATGGATGAAAAAATCATTGCTGTTCCATCTCATGAAGTAACGGCCATGTATGATAATGTGAAAACAATCTCTGACCTTCCCCAAATGCGCTTAAGCCAAGTGTCTCACTTCTTTGAAAGATACAAAGACCTTGAATCTGAAAAATGGGTTGAAATTGTTGGCTTTGATGGTGCCGATATTGCAAAAGAATACATCCAAAAAGCACTAGACGCTGTAAAGTAATATTCACGACTATAAATTAAAGAATTAAAGGGTTTGAAATGACCAAAATGCGATTAGCTGTAATGGGTGCCGGTGGTAGAATGGGCAAAGAGCTAACAATTGCTGCCATTGAAAACGAAAATACAGAAATCGCTGGCGCCACAGAATATGATGGATCTCCCCTTGTTGGCGAGGACATCGGTCCTCTCAATAACCTGGAACCACTTGGCGTTACAATCACAGATAACCCTTTAGATCTTTTCACCAAAGTGGATGGCATCCTGGATTTTACCAATCCAGCTGCCACCCTAAAATTTGCTGAATACGCGGCGCAAGCCCGCATAGTCCATGTTATTGGCACAACAGGTTTCACGCCTGAGCAAGAAGAAAAACTTGAAGCAGCAAGCCGCCACGCCGTTATCATCAAGGCTGGCAACATGAGCCTTGGTGTCAACCTTCTAGCCGCGTTAGTTAAAAAGGTCGCTAGTACCCTTGATGAAGCTTACGATATCGAAATCATAGAAATGCACCACCGCCATAAAGTCGACGCGCCATCTGGCACTAGCCTAATGCTCGGAAATGCTGCAGCCCAAGGGCGTGAAATAAGTTTAAATGACAAATCAGTACGCGTGAGAGATGGCATCACAGGCGCACGCAATAGCGGTGATATCGGCTTTGCCTCCCTGCGCGGTGGTAGCGTTGCAGGTGACCACACTGTTATCTTTGCAGCAGATGGCGAACGTGTCGAACTTACCCACAAAGCAGATGATAGAAGCATCTTCTCTAAAGGAGCCATTAAAGCTGCTCTTTGGGGAAGAAATAAAAAACCCGGCCTTTACTCAATGGCTGATGTTCTCAACATAAATGACTAACTCACTTAAAAATTTGAGCACGACAAAAGACGTGATGAAAGACTAAAGGAACTAAAAGAGATGGAAAACCTACTCGTGCTAGTACGGCACGGTCAATCTGAATGGAACAAACAAAACTTGTTCACCGGCTGGAAAAACCCAGATCTAACAGAGCAAGGTGTTGCAGAAGCCATCAGCGCAGGACAGCGCCTGAAAGCAGCTGGTTACAATTTTGACCTCGCCTATACAAGTGAACTAAGCAGAGCCCAGCGCACGCTCAGCCTCATGCTAAAAGAACTCGGCCAGGAAGACCTGGAAACCATCAGAGATCAAAAGCTTAATGAGCGCGACTATGGCGACCTAGCTGGCCTCAATAAAGACGATGCCCGTGAAAAATGGGGCGAAGCTCAAGTACACATTTGGCGCCGGTCTTATGATGTTCCACCTCCCGGCGGTGAGAGCTTGAAAGACACCGCAGAACGCGTCTTGCCATATTACAAAGAGATCATTTGGCCAAGTTACAAATCAGGTAAAAACTTAATCGTAGCCGCTCACGGCAATAGCCTACGCGCTATGGTGATGGAACTGGAAGGCCTCTCTCCAGAAGAGATTATGCAACGCGAAATCGCAACCGGTCAGCCAATTATCTATCGATTAAACGAAGATGGCTCAGTTCAAGATGTCAAAGACCTGGCAGCCTAGAACATATTGCTTCTAGGGTACATTCAATAAACCTCTTGCCTTACGAAGAAGGAGCTCAGCCCCTTCTGGGGGTGAGGGACATGGCAGCGAGAAGCAGCCCGGCGCAAGCGCCGCCCCTCGGAGGCTCAAGCGCCTTAAGCGCTTGAAATAGCCGTGAGAGAAAAAAAGCGGAAAAACAAAATTTGTTTTTCCGCTTTTTTATTGTTTATTCTGAAAGCTGTGCCGCGGGTTTCACTAGAGTGCCCGCTAACTTCATTTGCCAAAATAATAACAACAATATCAAAACAAAAGCCGGCAAATACAACCACTTCGGTGATAAATGGTTTGGGTTTTCAAATTGTACTTGCTCAATCACGTCGCCAAAATTCAAACCCGCTTTTTTCGCCAGACCAACAAAATTAAGGTTCGAAACATCAATCCCTCCTTTGTCATTCAAAGATCCAGTTATTCCCAATCGTTTCAATGTCACAATCCCTTCTTTGTGAGCATCAGTGAGCGTTTTTGGCTTTTTTTCATCACTCATCTTCACTGTCACCCATTTGCGCGTATCCTCACGTTGTGAGTAATAATAAAGCCGCAAACTCTCACCCCTAACACCCTTTGTCAGTTCTGTAGGTGCAACAGATATAAAGGTCGGAGAAATCTTATCCATAAAAAAGTCAGGCCGGAAACAAAGACAGCAAACAACAAAAAGCAATCCCATTTGTGCAAAATTTAACCGCCCAAACATCCACCTAAAACTAAGAGACGTAAACGCCAAGATACCAGCAAGTGAGGCAATAAATATCAAACACGCTTCCCAGAAGGAAGTCACATTCAAAAGAAGTAAATCGAGATTAAAAATAAACACAAATGGTAATATAGCTGTACGAATAGAATAGAAAAACGCTTGAAAGCCCGTCTTCATCGGATCACCTTTAGAGATCCCCGCGGCTGCATAAGCTGAGAGCGCAACCGGCGGTGTCACATCCGCCATCAAGCCAAAGTAAAATACAAACAAATGCGCTGCAATGAGCGGCACCTCTAAACCCACACCGGCACCAACCTTAGCGATCACTGGCACCATAAGCGTAGCCACCACCAAATAATTAGCGGTTGTTGGTAATCCCATCCCCAAAATAAGAGAAATAACAGCGACCAATATAAGAAGAAGATAAATATTTCCCATCGCCAATTGCTCAACAATGCTCGTCAGAGCATTCGACAAACCTGACTGCCCAACGGCGCCAACAATAATCCCCGCGGCAGCTAATGCTAGCGCCACAGAGACCATATTCTTCGCCCCTTGAATGAGCCCCTCAATAATAAGAAGCCCCCCACGCCTCAGCCCCTGAGCAAGGTTGCCGCCAGAGAAAATAACTTCTCTAACAAGAAGGATCCCCATCAAGAAAATAATCGCCCAAAAAACTGAACTCCCCGTTGTCATCCGAGCGCCCACAAGCAAATAAATCATCAATATCAATGGCAAAAGATAATAACCTTGGCCCTTGAGTAATTGCCAGGCAGTAAGAAGTTTTCCATTTGAAACACCTTTTGGTCGAACAGGTTTAAGACCCAACCGCTGCGCCTCTAGATCCGCGATATAAAATAAAGCGATATACGAGATCACAGCCGGGACAAACGCATGATAGATCACTTCAAAATAACTAATCCCCAGGAGCTCAGCCATAACAAACGCCGCCGCTCCCATTATAGGAGGCATGATCTGCCCGTTTACTGAAGCTGCAACTTCAATAGCACCTGCTTTTTCAGCTGAAAGGCCAGTACGTTTCATCAAAGGAATGGTAAAAGTGCCCGTGGTCACCGTATTCGCAATAGACGATCCAGAGACCATGCCCGTCATACCAGAAGCAAGCACAGCCGCTTTCGCAGGCCCCCCTCGATAGCGCCCCACCAGACTAAGTGCCAGGTCCATAAAAAATTGCCCAGCTCCAGCCCGGTCGAGCAAAGCACCGAAAACAACAAACAAAAAGATAAATCGAACAGCCACATCAATTGGTATGCCAAACACACCCTGATCAGTGAACCATTGATAATTAGCCAAACCAGTAAGTGCCACACCTTTGTGCGAAATAAGATCCGGCATATAGGGTCCAAAATATGAATAGAGCAAAAATACTAGCCCAACGAGAGCCAGTGGCAAGCCAACAGCCCGCCGTGTTGCCTCTAATAACACCCCCAAACCAATCCAACCTAAAACAGCTTCATAAGGAACTTGATACCCCCATATTTCAGTTGTTGCGATTAGCCCTGCCCGTATTGAAATAGCATCATAGTTCCCCCACACATAAAGCGCTGCAAAAACAGATAAAGCACAAAATACGAGTGAAAGATAAGAAGGCCGCCCCAATCCATCAGTTGCGTTAAAAACAGCACCAAAACTTAAAAAACAAAGAGCAAATGCAAAGCCAAGATGTATCCCGCGCGCCGCAATACCAGTTGGCAAACCAACCTCCAGCCAAAAAGGAAACGGAGACGCTATCCAAAGCTGAAAGAAGGCCCATAAAAGCGCAATCCCACCAACCAAAAGAGCATAAGGTTCAGCTAAATGAAAATCACCACGCTCCCTATCAAGCGCTGAAACAACATCCTTGCTCAAATCATCTTCTTCATGAGAAACCATATGTGTATTGCCCCTTAAATTGCCCTTTGACTTGCTAGAGGCTAGAGCATATCGCTTTTAAGAAGATTCAACAAACCACTTTCCATACGAAGAAAGAGTGTTGCCCTTTTCGGGCAATGAGACATGGCAACAGAGCTGCCCGACGCATAACACCTCCCTCGGAGGGCCTGCCGCTACAGCAGTGCGGATGCCTCGTGGGCATCTGAAGCACCACTAAAACGTAATAACCCGTGAGAGAAAAAAGAGGCCCCTCAAATCAATGAGAAACCTCTTTTCAAATCAACAAAATCAAACTGAATTATTTAATCCAGCCTTTTTCTTTGTAATATTTCACAGCACCTGGATGCAATGGCGCTGACAAGCCATCCTTCACCATGCTTTTTGGATCAAGCACACGAAAAGCCGGGTGATATTTCTTAAAATCATCAAGTCCATCAAAAACAGCTTTCACAAGCCCATAAACAACCTCGTCAGATACATCTGCCCGTGTCACCAAAGTGGCCCGCGGTCCAAATGTGGTGACATCTTCTGTCACCGTTGAATAAGTTCCCGTTGGAATTTTTGTAAAGCTATAAAATGGACGCTCATCAACTAGCTTTTTAACAGGTTCTCCAGTTAAAGAAATGATCCGAGCTTCACAACCATCGGTGGCTTGCGAAACACCAGCGTTCGGAAATCCAACAGAATAACCAAAAGCATCAATGTTCCCATTACAAAGCGCACCAGCTTGCTCTGTGGAGTTCAACTCAGTGGCCAAAGAGAAATAGCTTTTATCGACCCCATAAGCCTTCATCAAAATCTCAAATGTGCCCCGCTGACCAGAACCAGCATTCCCGATATTAACTCGTTTGCCTTTAAGATCAGCCCAGGATTTTATGCCAGAGCCTTTCGAAACCAAAATCTGAAACGGTTCCGCATGTAATGAAAAAACAGCGCGAATGCTCGAAAGTTGATTGCCCTTAAACTTACTCGTACCCTTATAGGCATGGTACTGCCAATCAGATTGAGCAACACCAAAATCTAGCTCCTTCGAGCGAATTGCGTTAATATTATAAATAGAGCCACCAGAAGACGGCGCATTACAACGAACCGCATCGCCTTTTTTATTTGCAGCCTTGTTCATCAAGTCACAAATCTTATTCCCAGCAACAAAATAAACCCCTGTAGGGCCACCGGTTCCAATTGAAACAAATGTTTTTTCAGCTTTAGCAAGTGAAATAGAACTGGCAAAAACCAGCCCACAACTAAGTAAACCACCCACAAAGTTTTTAGAAATTCCAGCTTTCTTAACGACGCTCATCTCATAACCTCTTGATATAAATGAAGATATTTATTGTCTTTTTTATTCGTTCAACAGACATAAAATTAATACTTTATGTCAAAATCACGATAACCAATAAAATAAGAAGAATGAAGGCTTAAAAAAACTATCTACTCTGACCAGCTTCTTCAAGCTCAACTAAATATGCGGGCCAAAGGTCATCATGTTCGGAGCCAAGTTTATGCAAATAAACCCAGCTATAAAACCCTGTTTTATGCCCATCACTAAATTGAATGCGAACCGCATAATTCCCAACGGGTTCAACATCAGTGATGAGCACCATTTTTTTCCCAAACTGTAACTTGCGCTCAGCTTCACTATGCCCCTGCACCTCAGCACTCGGGCTAAAAACACGTAAATATTCAGAAGATAATTCATATTTATTTTCAGCAAAAGTAACCGTTAGCACATCCCTCGAATGAGAAAGCCTTATCTCGCTAGGCACAAGCTGATCATTAATAGATTGATCCACTTTAGTCACATCAGTCATATCATTACCAGAAGTCATGAATAAAATTCCTTTAAACAGGCTTTATATTTAGGTGCCAGTAAGTTAGGTAAGCAAGTGTGGTCAAATGACTATTCAATCACAATATTAGGTGCAGCTACTCTTGTATCCTCACCTTGCGCATCAAGCCCATTCCAAACTTTCTTAGCAATATCCATATAAGCCTGAGCTTCTGCACTTTCAGGATTAGACGCGACAATTGGCCGTCCAGCATCAGAAGTTTCCCGAATATCCATATGCAAAGGGATTTGCCCTAAGAAGTCAGCACCAATCTTAAGGGCTTCTTCTTTCGCACCACCATGACCAAAAATATCAGAACGTTCACCACAAGATGGACAAAGAAAGTAACTCATATTCTCAACAAGGCCCAGAATAGGAATATTTACTTGCGCAAACATATTAATGCCCTTACGTGCATCGATCAAGGCAAGGTCTTGCGGTGTTGAAACTATAACCGCACCAGAAAGCGGTGTTTGCTGTGCAATGGTCAGTTGTACATCACCAGTTCCTGGTGGCATATCAATAACCAAAACATCCAAAGGAGCCCAGGTCACCTTGTTAATCATCTGACCGAGTGCAGACATAACCATAGGCCCACGCCAAACAACCGGTGTACCTTCAGCCACCATAAAGCCCATAGACATAACCTTAACGCCATAAGCTTCAAGGGCTAGAATTTCATTATTTGGTCCGGTTTGTGGTTCTTCATTAAGCCCAAGCAAGCGCGGCATAGACGGCCCGTAAACATCCGCATCTAGAATACCAACCTTCAGACCTAATGCCTTTAGGCCCATCGCTAAATTAACAGATGTGGTTGATTTCCCAACACCACCCTTACCCGAAGCAACAGCAATAACATGGCGTACCCCCGGAATAGCCTGCCCAGCCGCTGCTTCAGCCCCGCCACCTTGAGGTTGGCCACCAGCCGGATTATTAGATTTTCCATTTGTCTGATTGTCAGCTTGCCCATTGGCATGACCATTCCCTTGCCCATTAGCCTGAGATCCATTCGATTTCTGGCGCTCAGCCGTAATTGTCACACCAACAGAAGAAACATCCTCTAGTGCGCCAACAACATCCTCAGCTTTCCGGCAATAAGGCTCTAATTTCTGCGGGTCTTCATTGCCTGCATCAAGGGCAAAATAAACTTTACCATTGGCAATCACCACTTCAGAAACCAGACCACGGTCAACAATATTGTCACCGCCTTCAAATTCAATAGTCTTTAATGCGTCTAGTATTTTCTCTTTTGTGAGACCGGCCATCAATGGCTCCCTTTCTAAAAACAAATCAAATGTTACAAAGTTAAAAAACTAAACTTTGAAAACAAGCATTTCATACCAAGCAAAGCTATATTTACGCTCTTGACATATAAATAGCTAGATGCAACCAATTTCAAGCATAAACACTCAAAATAACTGCATTAATTCGCCTAAAAAACAACGGATAAAACTACAAAACATATGAGACGCAGCTTTTAATTGTTTATGGTAAAATATTAAAGATCACCAAAAACTAACTGATTGAAATCAAAATGGCTCCAAAACAAATTGATGATTGCTTCCTTCACGATAAAGATCGCCTCACACACAAAGAAGCTCTAGATATTCTCAAAACCAACCTGAGCCCTCTTTCCAAGTCAGAAACAATAAACATTAATGAAGCTGATAACCGCGTTTTAGCTGATGACATAAAAGCCCCGCGCCCCATTCCAGCTCACAGAAACGCAGCTGTAGACGGTTATGCCTTTGCATATAATGACTACTCAAAAGAAAAAGGCACTACCTTTCCAGTCACTGAAAGAGTAATAGCCGGCGCTCCCTTAATTGAAACAACACAAGAAAACTCCGCAACGCGCATTTTCACCGGCGCTGTCATGCCAACAGATCTTGATACAGTCGTCATGCAGGAAGACGTCTCACTAAAAAACCAATCAGATAATCAAGCATCCGTCACCATCCCACCCGGTTTAAAACAAGGCGCCAATTGCCGCCAAGCCGGAGAAGATACGAGCGAAAACAGCATCATCGTAGAGAAACAAACAAAATTAACCAGCCGTCACATCGCCGCAATAGCTTCCGCTGGCATAGATGAACTCTTAGTGCACCAAAAGCCCAAAGTCGCCATTCTCTCAACGGGCAATGAAATCTTATCACCAGGCGACCAATTCCACTTAGGCAAGGTTTATGATTCCAACCGGCCAATGCTAAAATCTCTCATCAAATCACAACAAGCAGATTTAACAGACCTCGGCATCATCAAAGATAACCCGAACGACATTCAAAATGCACTTATGGAAGCTGCCAAAACTCATGACGTCATCATCACCTCTGGCGGCGCCAGTAAAGGCGAGGAAGATCACATCATCACTAGCCTGCAAAAATTAGGCAAACAACATATGTGGCAACTCGCCATTAAACCAGGCCGGCCGATGAGCTTTGGTCAAATTAATGACACGCTGTTCATTGGCCTTCCCGGCAACCCAGTCGCTGCTTTTATTTGCTTTTTTCTCTATGGTATCCCGATTTTAAACCGTCTTTCAGGGCAAGAATGGCAAAGCCCGCACAAGTTCCAGGTCATTGCTAATTTTGAGATACAGAAGAAAAAACCCGACCGCCGTGAATTCTTACGCGGAACCTTAAGAACAGAAAACGGCATCACATCCGTAGACAAATTCAACCAAGATGGCTCCGGCATCATCCGCTCCCTCACAACAGCAGACGGCCTCATCGAAATTGATGAAGCCACCACAAG
>JAJFHW010000151.1 GCA_021775385.1 Hyphomicrobiales bacterium
AGGCTTCCGTCACTATGAAGCTGACCTAAACAATGGTGTAGACACAGAAGACTTCGTAACTGTTGTTACTGGTGCTCGCATCAAGTTCTAATTGTTAGAAATACCCCAATCATGACTTAAGGGCCTCCAAATAGGGGGCCCTTTTTTTATTTTAGGTTCAATTTTATATTTTAGAGGCTTGTTTATAAGAAGTGGGCAGTAGCATCCTACCTTAACGTTTTTGTGATCTCTAAATGTGACAGGCTATGTTGCTGAAATTGTTGTATATTCTGGAATTCGAATATTTCTATATTGTGTTAAGTGTACTGATTTTGTTATACTTTTTGTGTGGTAAAAAGTCACACCTGCTGTGATTTTATTATCACTCGAGTGACTGTTGTCTTGTTAGTATCTTATTTGTGACTTGCAACTGATTAGTTGGTCAGGCACGTTTTGACAAGTGATTTGCTATGGATTTGTAGCTCACGTTGATTATTAAAATTGTAGAGTTAGTTTGTTTTACCTTCAAACGGTATAAAGCACTTTTTACTCTTACGTACTTTTGGTAACTGCATTTTAAAATGTCGATTAATATTTTGTTACTCAAGATAGCGAATTTTATAATTGCTGAAGTGATGGTTTTAAAATCACTGAATCAAATTTGGAGAAAAAACCTTATGATCGGGGAATTTATGAAAACGAAACTTTCAATCGCAGCACTTGTTGCTGGTGGTATGATGGTTGCTACAACAGGTGCTGCAAATGCTGCTGACTTAGGTGGTGATTGCTGTGCAGATTTAGAAGAGCGTGTTGCAACTTTAGAAGCAACAACAGCTCGTAAAGGGAACCGTAAAGTTTCTCTACAGATTTATGGCCAAGTGAACCAATCTCTTTTGATTTGGGATAATGGCAGAGATAGCGATGCTTACGTTGTTGACAATGATAGCTCGGCTTCACGTATCGGTTTTAGAGGTAAAGCTAAAATCAATCATGATTGGTCTGCTGGTTACCGTATCGAAATCGGTGTTTATTCAGCTGAATCTGATCGTGTTGATGAAGTGAATGATGATGGTGACGGTAGCCGTTTGGATCTTCGTCGCTCTGAAATGTTCATCAAAAGTAAAACATTTGGTAAAGTTTCATGGGGCCTTACAAGTCACGCCCTTGACTCTACAACGACACAAGATTTAAGTGGTACGCATGTTGTTGCTCGTAATGGTGGACTTCGTTATGTCGAAGATTTTGCTATCCTGAACACCAACGGTGCAGCTTCAACAGCTGATTGGGGTGCTATTTTTGATGGTGATACTGAACTAGATCGTCGTAATGTTATCCGTTATGACACACCTACATTTGCTGGCTTCAAAGTGAGCGCATCATGGGGTGAAGATGATGAATGGTCAGTGGCCGCATTCTACAAAGGTCGCTTTGCTGATTTTAAAGTTAAAGCTGCTATCGGTTATGGTGAAGACCAAGAAGGTACTGGTGGAGCTGTAAGTGAGAACTTTAACGGTTCTGCATCTATCATGCACACACCAACAGGTATCTTCGTAACTGGTTCTGGTGGCGAAAAATCAAAAGGCGATGGTGTTGACGAAACATTTTATCAAATCAAAGCTGGTATTCAACAAAGATGGAATGCTCTTGGTAAAACGACACTTTACGGTGAATATGTAAATGGTGAAACTGATGATGTTGGTGAAGGTGACATCTATGGTTTTGGTGTTGTTCAAAAAGTTGACGCTGCTGCAATGGAACTTTATGCAGGCTTCCGTCACTATGAAGCTGACCTTAACAATGGTGTAGGAACTGAAGACTTTGTTACTGTTATTACTGGTGCTCGCATCAAATTCTAATCTAAATTAGACTATAAAATTTGTGAAAGGGCTCTCATTTTGAGGGCCCTTTTTTTATATCTGATGCAATTAAATAAGGCAAAAACATGTCAGCGATGCATATTTCTGTTGTAAAATTGCGACTCACTATTAACTTAAATTATCTCAAATGTTTATTTTTTATTGCAATTCAAAGAGTTGTACTATTTAACTAATTTCTTGCAAAAATGGTAAATTTAACGCAGTTTTATAGTCTCAGGGGATTGGGGTGATTGTCTGTAATTTGCGTAATGAGGTCAGGTTCGTGAAACCTTTAGTATATTTAAGTGCGCTTGCGTTTAGTGCGGCTTCTGTCTTTGGTATTTCTAAAGCTTTAGCTTTTCAGGAAACTGAAATAGTCGTTAAATCAGAATCTCTAGTTAGTGGCTCAGGAGTTAATGAGTCCGTTATTAGCGGATCAATCCAAAAATCTAAATCTCAATTTAATTCACCTAAATCTGTTGGAGTAGGTGGAGATGAACGTACATCTATACGTATTCCCGGGTTTGGTGTTGTTGGAACTATGCCAAAGTTGAATTTTGGATTGGAGCTTCTTTACCGTGATGAAGAAGAGGCTGGAATAGTTGGCCAGAGTGAAACAGATGACCTGTCAATTAAGGGTACTTTGAAGCATAAATTCTAAGTATCCTTAGTTAAGTTTAGCTACTGAATATCATGGCTTTGATCGACGAAACTCTGAACACTTTGGTTTGCTGTAGCGTTTGTTAAATGAATTCCTTTGTCTGATTTTGTTGTTTGATTATGAGGCCGCTAGGCCTTTTTTTATGTTTGCTATTCATTTTTGCCTGAGGTGTTTGTTATGGAACTTGGATTAAGTTTTTCTCTATTAGATCCGAACATTTGGGGTGGACTATTTGCTTTGATTGCTATGGAGATTGTGCTTGGTATTGATAATGTTGTTTTTATTTCTCTCATCATTGCAAAAATAGACGAAAAAAAACGTGAATTGGCACGTAAAATTGGTCTTAGCCTGGCTTTGATCTTAAGAATTGTTCTTCTGCTTGGTATTAGCTGGGTTATTGGATTGAAAGAAACAGTGATTTCATTTGCTGGTTACTCTTTCTCCTGGAGAGACTTAATTTTAATTGGTGGAGGTTTGTTCTTACTCGCTAAAGCAACTCAGGAAATTCACAATGATATTGAGGGGGATGGTGAGCATCATTTTGGAGCTTCACGTTTTTTCGTGCTGATTATTCTTCAGATCATTTTTATCGATTTGGTGTTTTCAGTTGATTCAATAATAACTGCGATTGGTATGACTGACCATGTTGAGATTATGATTGCTGCTGTTATTTGTGCTGTTATCGTAATGTATTTTGCCTCCAAGCAAATTTCAGATTTTATTGAAGTCCATCCTTCTAGTAAAATTATAGCGCTGAGTTTTCTCTTGCTAGTAGGTGCTGCATTAATTGCTGAAGGTTTCCATGTTCATATTCCTAAAGGATATATTTATTTTGCTATGGGGTATGCAGCATTTATTGAGTATCTCAATATTCGTCGTCAGGGGAAAAAGGCGAATTAAAACTACTTTTATATCGACTATAAATTTTTGATGATTGAGGGGGATTGTTGGTTAGCTTTGCTTGTTCTCTTGCAGTTGTTTGAACGTTTCAAAGTCTTCGGGTTTATTAATGTTGAAAAAGGGATCTATTGTTGCGCCGTTAAAATGCAAGTCTTCAAACTCAATTGCGCTGTTTGCATGAGTATTTGTCCAGGCTCTAATTTTTCTCACACCTGCGTTTAATTGTGCTTCTAAATCTGACGCGAGGTCAATTGGCCATAAACCAAAAATTGGATGATGCCATCCGCCAGACTTAGCTAAGACTATAGCTTTTTCATCTAAGTTGATGGCATGATTGATCATTTTTTGTGTGAAATCATCAGGGAATAAAGGGCTATCTGCTGCAACTGACAAAATGTGGGTGTGGCTTGGTTTGTTTTCTAAGACCCAGTTCATTGCTCCTAAAATACCTGCAAGAGGGCCCGCTAAATTTTCACCTGGCTCTTTGTTGCTTTTCGTAATTATAGGGTCTTGGATGATTGGTTTCTTGTATGCGTTTAAACGCGCAGGATCTCCATTTGCACTGATGATGAGAGAGCTGCATTGTTTATCAAATTTCTCGACCACAGAACTTAAGATGGTTTTGCCAGCGACTTCTTTAAGGAATTTATCTCCACCGCCCATTCTTGTTGATTGCCCACCGGCTAAAATTACTCCGGTTATCATATCCTTTGATAATTCTATGGGCTTCATTAGGGCTATTCTTTCTTTGATTTTCTCTATCTTAGTTGCTTGAGGAAGACATGCGTATAATTGCTATAATTTACACAGCTGCTTTTGTGGAGTTTAGTTCACTTTCCTCGTTGTCAAAGAAGAGCCTATCAAAGCCAGAGAGGGCTACAAAACGTTTTCCCCGGGCTCTACCGAGAAGAGTTAAGTTTGCAGCTTTCCCTAATTTTACAGCCCATGCGGTAAAACCTGACCTTGAGATTAAGATGGGTATTCTCATCTTAACTGTTTTGATGACCATTTCACTTGTTAGGCGTCCGGTTGTGTAGAAATATTTATCATTCGGATTGATGTTATTCATAACCATGTAGCCTGCTATCTTATCAACAGCGTTATGGCGGCCAACATCTTCCATATATATGAGTGGCTCTACTCCTTTGCATAGGACACAGCCATGTATGGCGCCCGTTTTTAAGTAAAGCCGTGGTGTTTGGTTGATGGTTTTTAAAAGAGGGTAGAGAGTTGAGACATGAATGTGATTGTCTGTTGCCAATTCTACGCCTTCTATATTTTCAATTAAATCTCCAAAAATGGTTCCTTGGCCACAGCCTGATGTTTGGATTTTGCGTTTTAATTTTTGTTCGAAATTAGTTTCAGTCTTTGTACGAATGACGATTGTTTCTATGTCTTCATCATAATCTATTGCTGTGATTTCATCGGCGTTTGGCAACATGTTTTGGTTGAATAAATAGCCGACTGCTAGAAGGTCTGGATAATCACCTATTGTCATTAATGTGACGATTTCTCGGGAATTGAGAAAGACTGTAAGAGGTCGTTCTTCAATAATTGGAGCGCTTATTAATGAGCCGGTATGATCCAACGCTTGGAGGTCCTGGTAGAGCTCTTTATTTTCTGGATTTGGTTCAATAATTTTGTGGCTCATATACAGTTCACCTTTATGCTTGGTCTTTAGTCAAAGTATAGAAGTGGAAATAGAAACAAAACAAGTGGTTTGAGTGCCTTTTTCTGCACTCTTAGCGAATTAATTTTCACTCGCTTTTTTTGATGGACATTATGACACTGATATTAGACAGAATGTCTACATTTTAGAGTACAAGCCGCATGAATCATCATTTTCTCTTCATATGGCAATATATGCTTTGTTGATAATTTTTAAGATTTTGGAGATTAAAAGAGCATTTGCAAATCAATTGCAGTTTGTTCTCGATGTTTTTTACATTGAGCATTCTAAGCGGTTCTGATCAGCTTATTGTTGATGATTATCAGTTTAATGTCTCATTTTCATTATAAATTAGATTATAATATCATTGTAAATATACTATATAGTTATAAAAAATATTTTGTTGTTTGTTTGAGAGTAGGGATGGTTATGGCACAAATTGATCAATCTAGTGATATGCAAGTGGGGAGTAGCTGGAGGATTTCAGCCTGGGTTTGGTTTATGAGTTTGCTGAACTTGGTTTTGATTTTAACTCTTGGTTATGTGCTTTGGAAAGTGATTCCCGGAGGGGATAATTTACAGCGTGTTATACAGGAAAAAGCTGGAATTGTGCAAGAACGCGATCTTGCTAAATATCAGCTACAGCAGGAAGTTGCTCAACGAAAAATAATGCTTGAGCAAGCTAAGAAAGATCGTGATCAGGCAATCATTTCGCGAAACCAGGCCATTATAGAACGTGACCAGGCTTTTATACAAAGAGATAAAGCCTTTGATGAACGTTACAAAGCTTTAATCAAACGTTTTGATGAAGCAACGAAGACTTTGAATGCCCTTGATAGTCAACTTACATTAGCGCAAGAAAATCAGAAAAAGCTCGGCGTGCTTATGCTTGGCCAGACTGATAGCTTTAATGCGACTGTAAATAAGCTTGAGGAATTAAGTAATGTGTTGCCGAGATAACTTTCTTATTTTATTGCTCAGTTCCTTATTGGTTCTTAATTTTAGTTCTTCTGTTAATGCTGAAGATACTGGAGATATTCAGGCCGGGAATATACAGAACGTCATTGAAAAATGGGAACATATTAAGACGCGCGTTAAAGCGATTAAAATCCCAAAAGATGAAAGCATCAATGTTATCTATCGGAAAGAGCCTTTTGAGTATGTAGAGACGATCGAAGTTTTAACAGGGTCTGGGCGGTTGCCTCTCAGAGGGGTTGCGTTTGACCTTGCGAAAAGCCGTGTTGTTGTCATCCAAAATTTATTTGGTACTGCTGGAGCTCAGCTTTCTTCAACGGCAGAATTGCAATTTAAAAAGATGTTGCGGAATTTGCTGCCACGACAATCATTACAAAAGTCATTTGAACTTGAGGTAGTTGGATTTACGGACATTCAAAATTTTGGAGAATCTTTTGCTCATAATAACTGTGATTTTGTAGAGCCACGCAATAATGCCTGTTTAGGCTTGGCACGTGCTAACAACACAACAGTGATACTCGATGAATATGTTAGGAGTACGCTCGGGGCTCAATTGCCGATTGTTAAAAAATATGACCCTGATCCTTTGATGCATAATTTAAACCTTAGATCAGATGGCAAAATCTGGAAAGCAACGGGCGCAGGGGACACAGCAGCAGAGATTTCCCAATTACTATCGTTCCAGTTAAAGCCACAAAAAACGTATAGTAGTGATGATATTAAAAAAATACGAGCTGAAGCAAATAAAGTTATCAGACGTATAGGATCTGATTTTGAAAGTTTACTACAGCCGTTTCGTTGTGCGATTGTTATTGCTTGGCGTAGTTAGACTGTAGAGAATTGTATTCATTGTGCTGTGTGCTGTGTGCTGTGTGCTGTTTATTTGGGACTGATGATATCAAATTTGACTAGGGCATTCTTTGTTTAGATTGCGAGAATGCATGATGTAAAATGCGACATCACGTGTTCGCATAATATATATTATGGAAAATAATTATTTAATCATCCCTGTAACTTGTTGATTTCATTGTATTTCTTGATTTGTCTTATCTGTGGTTATTTGTTATCTCCCAAGATTGTTGATTTAGGTCTTTATTCTAATAGCTCTCGTTCTTTTAAAATCCATACGTTTTCTTTTGCAGTGCATTTGCCTTTTAAGCCTCCATCTACGTCCTGACTGACTGAATTTGAGATTTCATAAATCTCCTGATAGTTGTTTTCTAGCTCGTTTAACGCGATAGAAAATGGTGGCCCTTTCATAAGAGATTGATTGTATTCATATGCTATAAGAAGTTGGGAGGCATTCTTTGTTATATGCATTAGATGCTGACTGTAGTTGGAGCGGATTGTTTCAGGTAATGCCACATAGGCTCCCCTATCATATATAGCGTCAATGTGCCCTAAGATTTCTTGTGTCAGGTCGAAGATGTTTCCAACATAGATATCAATATTTGGTGCACTGTAATGCTTTAATGATCCTGTTACTTTTATGCATGGTGCTACATCTAACTGTTTGAATAATTCATTGACTGCAAATTCACTTAATTCAGCACCAGCAACACTCTGCCCTTTTGACAGGAGCCAACCTATATCAAGAGTTTTACCGCAGAGTGGAATGAAGATGCGGTTGTTTTCTTTTATGGGCAGTTTATTAAAATTATTTATGAGATGTGAGTTTACTTCGCTTTCATGAAATGGAATTTCATTTTTTTCCCATCGATCGTGCCAAAAGTTATCGTCCATATGGAGACCTTTTAATTTAGAATGTTTCTTTGATTAGGCTAGTATGCAACTTTAAGTCAACTTGAGGTCAAGTGAAATGTTTGGATGGATTTATGGATATTGGGATTGTTGCAAAAAATTCAGGATTACCGGTTTCTACTTTACGTTTTTACGATGAGAAAGGTCTCATTCATTCTATAGGCAGGAATGGTTTGAGGCGAGTGTTTGATGATAATGTTTTAGAGCGATTGGCTTTAATTGCCTTGGGCCGTCAGGCCGGTTTTTCCTTAGATGAAATAGCTTCGATTTTTACTGATGATGGACCGAAAATAGACAGGCATCAATTATTGAGAAAAGCAGAAGAAATTGAGAAGACAATCAAGCAACTTACTAGTTTACGGGATGGATTGAAACATGCTGCGGCTTGTCCTGCAGCAACACATTTTGAATGCGTGAAATTCCAACGGTTGCTTAAGCTTGCAATTAAAAATCAACGGCGGGCCCGTGAGTGATTATATGACGAGTTTTATTTGTGTTTTTGGTTGATCATAATTAAAGAGCCATCAGTTTTAGCTGATGGCTCTTTTTAGGTTTTGAGTGACTTTAGGTGAGTTTATTTTTCAAAATTTTCTGAAATCCAGTTGTTTAAGAGGTCAACCCCGTAACCAGAGCCCCAGCTTTGGTTGATAGCTGATTTATTTGAAGCCATTGCGACACCTGCGATATCTATATGGGCCCATGGAGTTTCATTCACATAGCGTTGCAGGAATTGGGCCGCTGTAATCGCCCCTCCCCATCTGCCACCGGTGTTTTTCATGTCAGCAAAGGTACTGTTGATTAGCTTGTCATATGACGAGCCTGGTTCACCCAGTGGCATACGCCAGACTTGCTCACCAGTATCTTTACCTGAGGCTACTAACATGTCTGCCAGTTCATCATTGTTAGAGAACAGCCCTGCATATTCTTTTCCAAGAGCTACCATAATCGCACCGGTTAAAGTGGCTAGGTTGATCATATATTTGGGATTGAATTTTTCTTGTGTGTACCATAGTGCGTCAGCTAGTACCAAACGACCTTCAGCATCTGTATTAATGACTTCGATGGTTTGGCCAGATTTGGAAGTCAAGATATCACCTGGGCGTGTTGCTTGCCCATCTGGCATGTTTTCAACCAAACCAACAACGCCAACAGCATTGATTTTGGCTTTTCTTTTAGCAAGAGTTTGCATGAGACCAACAACTGTTGCGGAGCCGCCCATATCGCCCTTCATGTCTTCCATGCCGCCAGCACCCTTGATTGATATGCCACCGGTATCAAATGTTACACCTTTACCGACGATTGCAAGGGGTTGTTCTGATTTGGCTCCACCCTTCCATTGCATGATGGCTAAGTAAGAACCTTGGCGACTGCCTTCGCCGACGCCTAAAAGGGCATGCATTTTTTCAGATTTGAGTTCTTTGTCTGATAGGATCTTAATTTCTAACCCGAGGCTTGATAGTGCTTTGATGCGTTTTGCATATTCATTTGGGCCAAGAATGTTAGCTGGTTCATTCACCAGGTCGCGGGCTGCAAAAACACCTTGTTGTATGGGAGTTAAGTTGTTTGTGAATTGTTTTTTTGCAGCTGATGCGTCAATTGACTGGATTGAGACTTTTTGTAGTTCACTCTCTTTTTCAGTTTCATCGTCTGAGTTGTTTTTGGCTTTAGACGTTTTATATTTATCAAATTTATATTGGCGTAAGGTGATGCCAAGTCCGAGATTTGCAATAAATTCGGCATCATTTTCTGTTTCTGTGATCAGAGTTGCACTCTCAATGTTTTTGGCTAATAAATGCCCACAGACTGTGCCACCAAGGTGTCGCCAATCAATTTTTGTAAGGTCTTTGTTGTCACCCAACCCAACAAGGATAATGCGATCATAATTTGCTGACTTTGGATCAGTTATTGTGGGTGATAGAATTTCTAAGATTGAAGATTTAGCACTTTTAAAATTAGCGGCTTTAATGGCTTTTGTAATGAACTTGTTATTCTTTGTGTCTAGCTCTTTTGCAAGGTCTGAGAGTTTGTTTGACTTTGTTGTAAATAGAACAACGGTGCCTGAATTTGGCAGGCTAATTTTTTCAAAATTTATTTTTGCTGTTTTGTTCATTCATTGCCTCTTTTTAAAACTGGTATGTGCTTGTTTCGTTTTTGATTTTGGGTAGGTTAAACTGTTCGCATCTGAAGCTCAAGCATCTTCAGTTGGTACTTTTTTCATGCGGCTTTAGTTTCCCCTAGAATTCTACCAAAAGTATACGAGACAACGTCTGCGCCTTTATGTGGCCATGCGGTATGTTTGTGATCAACACATTATTTTGAATAACCAATTTGTCTCAATTTGGCCTTCTTGGGTTTTTAGATATTTAGTGAAGATATTGTATTGTGGGAACTGGTATGAAGTTCTTTCCTTGTTTCTTTATTTATGTTCTTGTGAACAGGATTTTTTATGTGATATGGCCAGTTAATTGATTTTGGTTTTTATTGTTCGTATTGTCTTTAAATAGCACTGACCCTGCCTTGTTGTTTCTGAGTTAGAGATTGTAGATTTACTTATGGATTTATTCAGTCGCTACGTTTTTATGCAAGTTTCAAATGCCCTAGTTATGATTGTAGGGTCGTTGAGTGCGATTGTGTGGATTGCGACTTCACTGAAACAACTTGAAGGCCTTTCCGGCGGCTTTTTTCTTTTCATTAAAATGACAACGCTTGCTATGCCGCAAGCCATGGCAATTGTTGCTCCCAACGCGTTTTTAATTTCATGCCTTTATTCTCTCAATAAGCTCAACTTAGATAGTGAACTCATTATTATGACTGCGAGTGGTGCTACGGTTTGGCGTTTCATCATGCCTTATGTTGCTTTGGGACTTATTGTAAGTTTTTTGGTCTTGGCGAGTAATTTATTTATTCAACCTGCTAGCTTACAGAAATTGCGAGCTTACATAACTCAGGTTAGAGCCGATTTGATCACACATGTGCTACAAGCTGGAAAATTTTCCAGCCCCACAGGAAAAATGACGTTTCATATACGTGATCGGAAAAAAGATGGTGATTTGCTTGGTTTGCTAGTTAGTGATGAGCGTAGCCCTA
>JAJFHW010000152.1 GCA_021775385.1 Hyphomicrobiales bacterium
CTTCACATTTGAATATACATAACATATAATGAATATGTCCTAAGCGATCTACAGAAAAATTCAACAACGTCCAAATTTAGCCTAATTATTGAAGCAAATCCTTCATTGAACACTGCACATAAAATACCAAGCGACAAAAACTAAAATGTGCAAAATGTTGCAAAATTATATAAACTGCAAAAAATCGAATCAGATAAACAAAAACAAATATTTCTATTCCACGACAAGTCTTAAGGAATGAGCTTTGCTTCACAAAATGTGCGCCAACAGTCAAAAACTAAAAACACGATCTCTTAATAGGCCATTTATTAAGTCCCTAACGCAGTCTGCAACGAAGGCGAAACAAATGAAATTCGTACTCGCATCTCTTTTTCTAAGCTTATCACTTGGCCTAACAAGTGGAGCAAAAGCTGAATCATTCAAAGTTAGAAAAACTCACGGTCATTGGCACTTAAGTTGCGGCACACCACCCGGAGCTAAAAGTGAAAAGTGCGCGCTTGTACAAGACGTCACGGATGAAACAAGACCAAACTACAGCCTGCGGGTCATTTTCCTACGTTCAAGAGATGGAAAAAAAGAAGTACTTAGAGTTGTTGCTCCCTTAGGTGTATTACTCCCAACAGGGCTAGGTCTAAAAATCGACAACACTGATATGGGTCACGCCCAATTTATGAAGTGCGGTAAAATTGGCTGTATTGCCGAAGTCGTCGTCACCAACAAAATCGTAGAAAAATTCAGAACCGGTAAAAACGCCGTTTTCATTATCTTCCAAACCCCAGAAATCGGCATTGGCTTTCCTGTCTCTTTAAATGGCTTTGGCGCAGGGTATAGAACCCTGAAATAAGAAGAAACAATCTGAATATAAATACATCTAAATATTCAATATTTAGATGTATTTTCAAATCATCTGAAATCAATATACCCCTTTGTTTCTCAACTTTGACAAGGGCAACTTCACTCAAAACCAAAACAGTCCTTATTAAAAATTTCACAAAAAAACCACCGACTTATAAAAAGACCTCTCATATCCAAAAAAGGTTTTTAAAAATCAGTGGCTTAATTGTGTAAAAACAAGTTTTAAAGAAGGCCAACCTTTTTTGAAGTTAGCCTTCAACCATTTATTCTAGCGCCATTGAATGCCAATTTTTCCTAACAAGCGACATGTTTTTAAAGTCACCTTACGTTTTTTATTCTCTTTAAAACGCTGTCTTGGAGAAACCTTACGACACCACCCAACATGTCGGCGATAATTATTATGCCAACGTGGTCCATGTAAATCACATCCCTTAGCTATGTTTTTACGAAAATGAGCAATCGCTGCTTCAGCATACTCATGACAAGGTCCAGACTTCTGACCTTCATAAGCAAAACATTGCTGTAACTGTTTAGAGCGGATTTTTTGAGCCTTCACAGGAGCACCCTTTTCAGCCCGCAAACACCAAGAATAATGCTTTTTATAGTTTTTTCCCCAGCGTCCAGTCTCTATGGGTCCACAACCACTTTTCGCCCGGCTTGAATTTTGTAAAACAGCCACATTAGCATAGTGCTCGCACTGCGAACGCTTTCCATAACTCAGCTCTTCAATGCAAGAATTAATCGCATTTTTCTGACCAATTCGTTCCGATTTACGTTCTTTGGCAGACATGCGCATGCAACGGCGGAAATGACGCTTACCATTTGCGTGCCAACCACGACCACGATAACCACAACGATTTTTCACATTTTGCTCATTCAACTGAAGGGCCCTGCCAGCCCACTTATCACAGCGATCAACAGCTTGATTATGCAAACGACCTTTTTTAGGGCCAAGATCATCATTTAAAACACGATAATCTTTTTTCTTCACACCAGAGATACAACAGCCATTTTTAAACCCTGTTGCCACATCTCTTTTCAAGCGACATTCTCCTACACCTTCAGATCGATAAGGTCTTACATATGTCCAAGCCTGACAGCGACGATCTCCAGCGCATTTTTTGCGGCACAATGCAGGGCTACCAGTATCATTTGGAAAAACGGAATAATCCTGCCCTAATAAAATTTTATTATTTTCAATGGCCATTTCAGCTGAAGCCGAGCCAATAAACGCGTATGAAAACATCAAAACAGAAAGAGCCAAAACTCTCATCGAAAAACTCGATAATTGACGAATAAAAATACTCTTAATCACGAAAAACCCTCCAATTACAACCTGACAAAAATCAGTATATTAAAAACAGATAGCCCATAAAAGTTCATAAAAAGAATGAACCAAACCAAAAAAAACCAAACTAACGCCAACAACTGACACAAATTCATGTCAAAACTATAGCTCTTAGCGGAAAATACTATCCATAACTCTCTCATTCCACAACTAAGCAAAAATTAAATTATGAGCCAAGACTGAAGGGCATAGCGAAGCGTTTCGCCTAGCCCGGCGCACAAGATCAGCACGAACAGAGTAGCGCGGTTTGACATTGGGAAACCTAAAGCGCCAAGAAAATACGAGTACGGATAAATTGATCGCAAAAAAGTCCCCCCTCATAGGGCCCGTCGCTACAATTCTCCAGTTGCAAGTGTGCAATCTAAAGTACCATTAAAAAAGTAATAGCCCGTGAGAGAGAAAGCTCTTTCACTAAATTATGAATTGAGTATTTGGTGCCAAAGAAATAAAGTCACACAATTCCAAGGAAACTCCCCTTTATCTTCTGGGCAAAAGAAAGCAAACCGAAAAAGAATGACAAGTCCGCCCCCCCCAGCCTCATCTCAAAAAGAGAAAGCTGGCAGCATAAACACCCTTGAACAATCCACAAAAAGCATAAATGAAAAACTAGAAAGAAAAGCCAAATTTTTAACTGGCTCAACCATGTCTCATATCATCACGATGACGCTGACATCTGCCATTGGGTTAATTGCTATTTTCTCAGTTGATTTTGTCGACTTTTTTTTTCTCAGCCAACTTGAAGACACCTCAATCCAGGCCGCCCTTGGTTTCACAGGAACATTACTTTTCGCAACAACTTCGGTTGGTATTGGCTTTGCGATTGCCTCTTCAGCCACAGTTGCCAGAGCCGTTGGAGAAGAAAATCATGAAAAAGCCAACCGCCTAGTCATAAATAGCTTAATTTATACAGGTCTAGCTTCAAGCATAATCGGTCTTTGCCTCTTCATTAGCCTTCCCTCCATTCTTTCGGTCTTAGGAGCTAAAGAACACGTATTCGAACTTTCAAGGTCTTACCTACAGATCTTGGTTCCAACAATGCCAATCCTTGCTATCGCAATGTCGGCAGGTGCATGTTTAAGAGCTCTCGGCGATCCGATGCAAGCCCTATATATTTACGTTGGCGGCGCATTAATTAACGCCGGTCTAGATCCATTACTAATATTCACCTTTAATCTTGGCATGGATGGCGCGGCTATAGCTTCAGCAATAGCTCGTATTGGCATGCTCTGTATGAGCCTATACGGATTACTGATAATTCATAAAATCAGAACAAAAACCAATCTACAAAAATTAAAACAAGACTTAGCACCCTTTAGCTATATTGCCCTTCCTGCAATTCTAACAAATATCGCAAGCCCAATTGGCAACGGCTATGTCACCTACGCACTGGCCCCCTTTGGCAACGCAGCAGTTGCCTCTTGGGCCATCATCGCTCGCATATTACCACTTACCTTTGCAGGCATATTCTCTCTCTCAGGAGCCGTCGGCCCTATTATAGGCCAAAATTTAGGGGGAAAACGATATGACAGAGTGCAACAAACATTTTTTGACGCCATAAAATTCAGCACCATCTACGTGCTCTTTGCTTGGGGACTTTTAGCGCTGGCAGCCCCAACCATTTGCGACATCATGGAGCTCAAAGGAGAAGCAGCTGAATATGTCATCTTCTATTGTTACTGGCTCATACCAGGCTTTGGCATGATCGGCTATATGTTCACGGCCAATGCGGCATTCAATAATTTAGGTAAAGCCCACTACTCAACCTGGCTCAACTGGACAAGAGCAACCCTTGGAACAGTACCTTTTGTAATCATCGGAACATATTATTTTGGTATTTACGGTCTACTCTCCGGCCAAATTATCGGCGGCGCTATAACAGCGTTTTTAAGTCTATATATTTGCCAAAAGTTGATCAAAAAATTACAAAAAGAAAAATAGAACAAGTCATTTTTTATTAAATTCAAAGGCATGTTTTATTTTCTCTCACGGCTATTCCACTGCTATCGCAGTGGGCCTCCGAGAGGCGGTGCTAGGTACCGGACGCCTATGGCGTCATGTCCGTGCTCTGAAGAAGAGCACTCCCTTCTTCGGTTAGATATTTCATAAGTTTTTTAATTAATTCAATACTATCGTGACATGCTCTAGAATAAACTTCACGTCATGAAGAAAGAGTGACGCCATTTCTGCGTCAGAACATGGCGAAGCGACAGTACAGCCCTGTGTATTAGATCAGCCCAAACCGAGCGCAGCGAGTGCGGTTGCTTGTGGGCAACTGAAGTGCATTCAAAAGAGCTACGGAACAGCCCGTGAGAGAAAACAAAGCAATATTAAAAAATCCTTTTTTAATATTGCAATTCCTCATAGACTTTATTCACGTCCTGGTTCCACTCATTATTAAAGAGATCAACCAAACGCTCAGATAAGCTCCAGCCATCTTCAACAATTTCATGCAGTGGCTCTAGGAATATCCGCTCATCTTCACCCTCAGGGTTTTTAAAATCACGTGTCTTTAAGCCAGCATCAGACATTGCCAAAACTTCTTTAGCAATGTCATTCAATTGATAAGCCTTTATCTCTGTTTTTAATCCATGTTGCGGCACAGCATCACGAAGCAACTGGCGTTCATTTGCAGTCCAAACCTTGACCAAGTCGTAAGCTGCATCCAATGAAGCTTCATCATATAAAAGTCCGGTCCAAAACGCTGAGAGCGCTGGCAAGAAAGGAGCCGGGCCACAATCGGCTCCGCGCATTTCAAGAAATTGCTTCAAACGTACTTCAGGAAAAATCGTTGTTAAATGAAGTTCCCAATCATCCATAGTTGGGAGTTGCCCCTCAAATCCGTCGAGTTCACCTGCCATAAACTTAGAAAACGGCTGCCCCAACACATCAATATAGTCGCCATCGCGGTAAACAAAATACATAGGAACTTCAAGGGCATAATCAACATAACGTCCAAAATCCATGCCATCTTCAAAAACAAAAGGAAGCATGCCTGTACGATCATTATCAACATCACGCCAA
>JAJFHW010000153.1 GCA_021775385.1 Hyphomicrobiales bacterium
TCTAATCCCAATCACTAAAACAGGCTCAAATCGCCATACAGCGCGTTACGGTATCCCTCTGAACATCCGGGGGTCTGGGGGCTGGCCCCCAGGGGGTAAGTTTGACATTTGATGGTCAATGCATCGTAGATGTTTAATCCAAGCACCGTGACGAATATGCCCGCGCGATTTTTTGTGATTAGAAAAAATGCAAACGACTAGCACTCGGAAAATTTTTGGCGTTATCTGACGGTGTGTTGAAAATGAAACGGAACGAGTAAAGCGAGAGACAAGAGAATATTTAAAGCGCAACTATACATCGCTGCGCGACATAGGTGCTTTGCTGCAACAAAAACAACAATCAAACCAGCTCTAGCTAAAGAGAAATGAAGATTGCTAAGCCTTAAATTTTGAGTAACCCGCACTTTGATTTAAAAACTATATCGCGCTCGAACGGGACTTGGTTTTCAGCTGTCAAAGCTGCATCTTATATATCAGGTCAAAAGCTCTATGACGTTCGTGCCAAAGAATATATTGATTATACTTGGCGTAAAGATGTCGCTCATTCTGAAATACTGGCGCCTGAAGGAACACCGACTTCTTTACTCAATCGGGAATGTTTGTGGAACAAAGTAGAGGAATGCGAAAAACGTAAAGACAGCCAGCTTGCCCGCTCAATCATTATCGGTATGCCTCATGAAATAAGCCATGATGAACGTGTGGATTTACTGCGGGGATATGTGCAAGATAACTTTGTTTCACAAGGTATGATTGCCGATATTGCCTTGCATAAGCCTAGTACTGATCAATCAGCAGACAGCCGCAATCATCACGCCCATATTTTACTAACTTTGCGCAAGGCCGATGAAAACGGCCTCTATCGCACCAAAACCCGCGAATGGAATTCACAAGACAACGCTATCAAATGGCGCAAGTCATGGGCTGATCATCAGAACCAAGCCTTTGAGCGTAAGGGGCTGGTTTTGCAAGTGGATGAGCGTACGCTCAAACCTAAGCATGAGATGGTGTATGGACATCAACAATTTCCAAAGGAATATCAATTTGAGCTCACACCAGAGTTAAAAATGGGTAGACCAATCAGTCCTGACTTTGCCCAGAACTTGCTTAGTAATCAAAGCATCATTGATGGGAATTTAGATGTTCTCTCAGAGCTGCATGACAAGGCAGACAAACGCTTGCAGAAAATAGACCGTATGAAAGCGCGTCTTAAAAAGCAGGAACGGGAAAGGCAACGTAAACAGGGCAGGGGCATAAAAACCCGTGATTCTGAATTTAACAATTTAAGCCAAACAATTTGGCAAATCAAAAGTGCCTCCCGTACCCACAAACGGCTACGGTTCTTAGCAAAAAAGTCAGATGAGCATTTTCAGCTTATGATTTACCTGCATGGATTTAAGATGGCTTTGGTTGCACGAAAACATGATCTAAGAAAGCTTGAAAAAAATCTGCATTATATCGAACATCTAGGTGCTAAAATTGATAAATTCTTTGGCAGAGTGGGTGAAAAAGAACAACAGAAAGAACGTGATAAAGCCTTTAACCCCAATAAAAAGCCAGAGTTGAAGCCAAAGAAAAACAAGAAGCTGCCTGTTAAAAATGTACAACAAGAAAACAATAAACAGAGACGCCGGCAGAGACGGAAAAGGCCGTCTTAGGTCGCTTTCACCTCAGATGAGGGTTGCTCTGACTGATTAACGATAAGAAAGATTATGCTGTTATTTTTACTTTTCTTGTCTGTAAGTTGGGTTTTATTGTTACTTTTCCTTTGCAAAGAAAGAATAAATGATTAAACTTTCTTTTTAAGAGTGATAAAGTAAAGATAAATCATGACGGATACGACAAATACGCGGTTGGGGAAATATATCAAGTGCAGCGTCACTGGCGAGACTTATCAAGCATTTTTGCCGTCTGACCTACCACCAAACCCTCCGATTGATCTTATACCTTTGCAGGCTTTGCTTTCTAAAGCCAACCAGGCATTAGGCAAGTTAGATGTTGTATCTGAGATTCTGCCTGACCATACCTTATTGCTTTATTACTATGTGCGTAAAGAAGCCGTTTTGTCGTCGCAAATTGAGGGAACACAATCCTCACTTTCCGACTTGCTGCTTTATGAAAGCAATGAAATTCCCACAGTACCGCTAGATGATGTTGCAGAAGTTTCTTCCTATGTTTCAGCTTTGGAGCATGGTTTAAAGCGCGTTCAAGATGGGTTTCCTTTATCATTGCGGCTTATTCGAGAAATGCACAAAATTCTTTTATCTACGGGCAGGGGAAGCAATCAACAACCTGGCCAGTTTCGCAGTTCGCAAAATTGGATTGGAGGATCAAGACCAGGCAATGCAACCTTTGTCCCTCCTCCAGTTGAGCATCTATTAGATTGCTTGGATGCTTTTGAAAAATATCTCCATCTTGAAGAACGCCCTTATAGCTCATTGATTGATGCTGGGCTGCTTCATGTCCAGTTTGAAACCATTCATCCATTTTTAGATGGCAATGGTCGGATTGGTCGATTACTAATCACTTTCTTTCTCATGATGATGGGTGATTTACGCCAGCCTAATCTTTATCTCAGTCTTTATTTTAAAAATAATCGTGCCGATTATTATGAACGATTAAGTGCTGTTCGCAGTTCTGGTGATTGGGAAGGCTGGCTTGAGTTTTTTCTTAAAGGGGTTACAGAAACAGCGAACCAAGTGGTCCAAACCAGTCAAGCTGTATCGAACCTTTTTAAAGCGGATATTGAGAAAGTCGCCACGCTTAAACGGGCTGGCATTTCAGCTGGCTACGTTCATGAATATTTACAACAAAAAGCCATTGTGAATGTAACCAATGCTGCGAAAATTCTTGATGTCTCGATACCAACAGCAAGAGCCGCTTTAAAAAACCTCAAAGAGCTAGGTATTGTTCATGATATTAGCGGTTCAGGTAAGGAGCGACTTTATATCTATACGGCATTGATAGACCTATTGGAAAAAGGCACTGAGCCAATTGTTTATTCACAAGGTGAAGGAAATGGCTAAGGCTTGAACTAAGCTGCTTTGGTGGTAGTTTCTTTGTTTTCAGGCTCTTTGCTATCAGATTGCTGCGTGAACTCATCCGTCAGAATAACATTATGATGCGGTGGGCAACCATCCCATAAATCATAAAGACCTTTAAAGAAGCTATGGGTGTAATGCATTTTATTTGCCAAAATTGGACGCATGCCTTTTTGCAGCACGATACATTGATTTTGTTCCATAGACATAATCTCATCAGCCGTCATAAGCGGCCGTGAGGCTTCGCCTGTTCCACCATTAATGGAATTTGGCATGACGTCAGTCATCCCGTGATGATGGCCTGCCGAGCGGGTTTTAACTGTTTTAACACCCAATGTATCGGAAAGCTTTTTTGCCTCTTCAATTTGATTAATACCAAAGACGATCTTTGTATTACAATTGGCCTCAAAGCTTTCCCAACCATTACCATAGACCCGTTTGGCCTGGGCAATATCCTGCACAAACAGGCAAAGCTGAATGCCAGCTTTGCGCGCAATTGAAATTGCTGTTTCAAATGGTTTTAGCCGTCCTAAATTGGCAAACTCATCAAGCATGAACGTAACCCGTTTTGGGGATCTAGATTGAGCACGGTTAATTTCAGCAAGCGCCACACCTGTCATCATGGCAAGGGCTGGGTAATATGTCGCTAGATGCTCAGGCGGTACCACAAGATAAACCGTCTCAGTTCTAAATCTAGCATTAGCAAAACTAAAATCTGAGCTTTTTGTAACTTCGTTTAATAAAGGACTATCCCATATGCGTGTCTTGCTTTGAACGGTGGCCATGACATTGCTGCGTAGTTTGCTTTCCTGATTTTGCAGCATGTGAGCCACACGTGTAATGAGGGGATGGCCGTAATGAACCATGGCTATCAGCACCTCGTCAAATGCCTCCTCGCTTAAGGTGATAAGGTGGCGCACCTCACCTAGCGTGCGTTTTTCTGGCTGTCTGGTATAAAGCACATAAAGGATGATGCCCATTAACACCTCGCGTGCTTGGCAATCCCAAAAACTATCTTCTGAGTTCGCGCTATCAGGAACAATCAAAGATGTTATAAGTTCCACATCATCCCGCTCATTTGTAGTGCCAGCGCGCACATAATCAAGAGGGTTATAACAATCAGACAGTGGGCTAAAAGGTGCCCATAAATGTACGTAGCCATATTTGCGGCGCTCGCGTTTGGTGGTTGCCCAGCATTCGCCATTCGGGTCAGTAACAACGGCTGATGTATTGCCAAGCTTAAGCAGATTAGTAATTACAAAACATGTTGTTTTGCCGGACTTAGTGGGAGCGGTAATCAAAGCATGATCATCGTAGGGAGCATATAATCGCTCACCTTTAATTTCTCCGACAATCAAGCCTTCTCCATCATTAAAGCCTGCTTGTCTTAATTCTAAAAAATTTGAAAAACGCGCAGAACCGAATGTTTTTGCATCTTTACCAAACAGGTAAACTAAGCCTTTGCGCAGCCAGCGAAATACGATAGCTACACCTTTAACAAGATAATAGCTCATGCTTAATATGAGCCAGGCAGCTTTGAAACTTAATCTGAAAAACCCTGTAATAATCCCCATAGGAAATTATTCTGAAGCGTCACAGCCATCATGACAAGGCAATGTCGTTTAAAAGAAAGCCCCCCTGCGTTATTTCAAACACAGGAGGGTTAATGGCTCTCTCACCAGAATTTATAAAAAGCTAAGTGAGCTCGAACAAAGCATAGGTGAGTATGCTTCCAAAGCTCTTACCATTTTATTGAATTTAATAT
>JAJFHW010000154.1 GCA_021775385.1 Hyphomicrobiales bacterium
TGCCAAAATTGCCGCAAAACTAGCAGTTGGTTACACATTAGACGAACTAGACAATGATATCACAGGCGGAGCAACACCAGCTTCATTCGAGCCAACCATTGATTATGTTGTCACCAAAATCCCGCGCTTTGCATTTGAAAAATTCCCGGGCAGTGAGCCAACTCTAACAACCGCGATGAAATCTGTTGGCGAATCCATGGCCATTGGCCGTAACTTCCAGGAAAGCTTGCAAAAAGCATTGCGCTCACTAGAAACAGGTCTAACCGGCCTGAATGACCTTCCTTTTGAAGGTTATGGCGAAGGTGAAGATAAAAATGTGATCCGTGAAGCCCTTGGCCAGCCAACAACAGACAGGCTGTTAAAAGTAGCGCAAGCTATGCGCCACGGTGTCTCACATGAGATGATCCATTCATCTTGTAAAATAGACCCTTGGTTCCTTGAACAAATTCAGGAAATCATAGATTATGAAGCCCGTGTAAAAGAACATGGACTACCTCAAGATGAAAGCTCAATGCGCAAACTCAAATCAATGGGTTTCTCTGACGCGCGCTTAGCTGAACTAGCAGGCCATAAATCTACTGAAGTAACCAGCCACAGATCATCGCTTGGTGTTCATCCCGTTTATAAACGGATCGATACTTGCGCCGCTGAATTTGCCTCACCAACAGCCTACATGTATTCAACCTATGAGGCCCCTTTAATTGAAGGTGACACAAACGCAAGCTCTGAAAGCTACCCTGAAGACGCAGAAAAGATTATAATTCTCGGCGGTGGACCAAACCGCATTGGTCAAGGCATCGAGTTTGATTATTGTTGCTGTCACGCTGCTTTCTCACTCTCAAAGGTCGGTTACCAAACCATCATGGTCAACTGTAACCCGGAAACTGTTTCAACAGATTATGACACATCAGATCGTCTCTACTTTGAGCCACTGACTGAAGAAGATGTCATGGAAATCATCAAAGTTGAAACAACGAAAGGCACGTTAAAAGGTGTTATCGTCCAGTTCGGTGGTCAAACCCCACTGAAACTCGCTAATTTCCTTGAAGAAAATGGCGTACCAATTCTCGGCACCTCACCTGATGCGATTGACCTTGCAGAAGATCGTGACCGCTTTAAAGAACTGATTGAACAAGTCGGCATCAGACAACCAGAAAATGGCATCGCGCGCAGTCCCGAACAGGCAACTAAAATCGCTGAAAAAATTGGCTTTCCAATTGTTATCAGGCCTTCCTATGTATTAGGTGGCCGCGCTATGGAAATTGTTGACAACCAAACACAACTTGAGCGCTACATCAGAGAAGCAGTTCACGTCTCAGGCGACAGCCCTGTCTTGCTTGATAGCTATTTAAGAGATGCTATTGAAGTTGACGTTGATGCCCTATCAGACGGTGAAGGCGTTTTCGTTGCAGCCATCATGGAACATATCGAAGAAGCCGGTGTCCACTCAGGAGACAGTGCTTGTTCGCTTCCACCTCACTCTTTGTCAGAGAAAATTTTAGCCGAACTAGAAGAGCATACTGCAAAACTGGCAAAAGCATTAAATGTTGTTGGCCTAATGAATGTTCAATTCGCCATCAAAGATGAAGACATCTATATTCTTGAAGTGAACCCAAGAGCCAGCCGCACAGTTCCATTCGTCGCAAAAGTAATAGGCCTCCCAATTGCAGCCATCGCTTCAGAATTAATGGCAGGAGCCAAACTGGAAAAATTTAATCTCAAAAAGAAAAAACTAGATCATGTTGCAGTAAAAGAAGCCGTATTCCCATTCACACGTTTTCCTGGTGTTGACAGTGTCTTGGGACCAGAAATGCGCTCAACCGGCGAGGTCATGGGGCTTGATAAAGCCTTTCCAATGGCATTTGCCAAAAGCCAATTGGGCAGCGGCATCGACATTCCAACCAGTGGAACCATCTTTGTTTCTGTAAAAGAAAGAGACAAAGAACGTCTCATTGAGCCTGTTGGTAAATTGCAAAAACTTGGCTTTAACATTGTCGCAACTAGTGGCACAGCCCGCTTCTTAAATGAAAACGATATCGAAGCCAGCCCGATCAATAAAGTTCTTGAGGGACGTCCACATATTGTCGATGCGATGAAAAATGGAGATATTGACCTGGTCTTCAACACCACTGAAGGGTCGAAAGCTATAGCTGACAGTAAGTCCATTCGGCAGACTGCGCTCCTATATCACATTCCTTATTATACCACATTAGCAGGAATTCGAGCTATTTCTCTCGCAATTGAGGCAATAAGTGAGGATAATATGAACGTTACCCCCATTCAGGACTATAAGTCTAATTAATCTTGAGTTACCAAGGTGACTTAACTAATTTAATGAGGCACCTAGAGTGTTCCGCCTAAAAGTGGATACCTATTTTAGGAAAACAGGAACGCAAAAAAGAAGCTAGAGCATTACAATAATTTCACTAAAAGGTGAAATGCTCTAATTTTTCAGGAGCTGGAGGATATCTTTATGTCAGTCGACAAAGTACCAATGACCATAAATGGCTACGCTGAGCTTGAAGAAGAGCTGCAAAACAGAAAATCTGTTGAGCGCCCAAGAATAATTCAAGCCATTGCTGAAGCACGTGCCCACGGTGATTTGTCCGAAAATGCTGAATACCATGCCGCTAAAGAAGCCCAAGGGCTAAATGAAGCACGTATTTCAGATCTGGAAGACAAAACATCAAGAGCAGAAGTCATTGATGTCACTAAACTTTCTGGTGAACGGATCGTTTTTGGTGCGAAGGTGAATCTTATCGACGAAGATACCGAAGAAGAAGTCACATATAAAATTGTTGGCGAATATGAAGCTGACGTTAAATTGGGCAAAGTCTCTATCACCTCTCCAATCGCCAGAGCCTTAATTGGCAAATCTATCGGCGATGTAGCAGAGGTAAAAACACCTGGTGGCCAGAAAAGTTATGAAATTTTAGAAGTCAGCTTTAAATAAAAAGAGCAATCTCAGTCCCAGAAATTTCCTCTCAATAAAAGAAATTTTTCACAAAACACCTGAAATTTGAGTTTTTAGGCGCAATTTTTCAACTAAATAATGATTTTCAGTAAATTATTTAGAAAAATTTAAAGATCAATGACCTAATAATAACCATTGTGTAGTTATGCTTATGGGGTAATTGATGGAAAACAGTGTGCAAATACTTGATGAGTT
>JAJFHW010000155.1 GCA_021775385.1 Hyphomicrobiales bacterium
CCTTCGCGCTTGAAGATTTGCTGAACACCGCGAATTGTGAAGCCTTCTCCATATAGAAGGTGACGAATAGATTTAAGCAGTTCTATGTCTGCAGGGCGATAATAACGGCGACCGCCACCGCGTTTCATTGGACGAATTTGAGTGAACTTACTTTCCCAAAAACGAAGCACATGTTTGGGTATATCAAGATCTGTTGCAACTTCACTAATGGTACGTAATGCATCAGATGATTTTTTCATTTCTCTCTCTTTTTCTCTCACGGTTTTTCTGGTGCTTCAGATGCCCACCAGCATCCGCACAATGCCTTCCGAGGGGTGGTGCTTGCACCGGACGCCTCTGGCGTCATGTCCTGATGCCGAAAAGGCATCACTCTTTCTTCGTATAGTTAGTTTTTTTTCTCACGGCTATTCTTTTTTGCCGTACTTCATTTGCCTACTACACAACCGCACTGCTGAAGCTCTCAAGACCTCCGAGGGGCGGTGTTTTTAAAGCCTGTCTATTTTTTCTTCTTGGCTCTTTTGCTGCGCGCTTTCATGCTTGCATCAATACGATTTTTCATAATGGCGCTTGGTCTGAAAACTAAAACTCGTCTTGGAGTGATTGGTACTTCTTCGCCAGTTTTGGGATTACGCCCAATGCGTTGCTTTTTTTCACGCACACCGAATGAACCAAAAGAAGAAAGCTTTACTTGCTGACCTTCTTGCAAGCTATTGCTAATTTCAGCAAGAACGAGTTCCACCAAGTCTGCGGATTCATTTCGCGGCAAACCTATGCGTTTGACAACTGCCTCTGCCAGGTCTGCGCGAGTTAATGTCTTCTCGCTCATCGCTTGTCCCTCTTTTTGATTTGAGTATCTGGTTGAAATGCTAATCTAAGGTTGATGAATTGGTCAATGGGCAATTGCAATTTTTGTTGTAAATTTCGGGATTTAGCTAATATTTGTGTCATTTTTTCTTTTTATGAGGCAGCATTTATTACAATTCTCAGTTCAAGCTGGCATCTTAGTTTATTTTTGGCATAAAACCAGTTGGTTCGAAGGGTGTGCGGATTACCAACGCACAAGAACTGCGCCCCATGTAAAACCACCGCCCATTGCTTCCAGAAGGACCATGTCTCCCTGTTTTATTTTCCCTGTTTCAACTCCATAATTCAGAGCAAGAGGAATTGAAGCAGCTGACGTGTTGCCATGATCTGCAACAGTCATAATGACTTTTTCAAAGGGAAGGCCAATTTTTTTAGCTGTTCCGTTTAATATGCGCTCATTCGCTTGATGGGGAACAAACCAATCAATATCATCTATTGTTAAGTTTGCGTCTTCCAGTGTCTCCTTGATGACATCGGAAATATTTGTCACAGCATGGCGGAAAACTTCTCGGCCATTCATGCGAAGGTGACCTGTTGTTTTTGTGCTTGATGGGCCGCCATCGACATAGAGCTTGTCTCTATATCTGCCGTCAGAGCGTAATTTTGAGTTTAGAATTCCTCTTTGGGTATCATCGCCGACAGGCTCTGATGATATAACAACAGCGCCGGCACCATCGCCGAATAAAACGCAGGTTGTTCTGTCTTCCCAATCCAGGATACGGGAGAAAGTTTCAGCACCAATCACCAAAATGTTTTTGGCTTGGCCTGATTTGATATATTGGTCTGCTGTTGTGAGCGCAAATACAAAGCCCGAACACACAGCCTGCAAATCGAATGCAGCACCATGGTTAATGCCTAACTCTGCTTGAATTGTAACTGCAGTTGCTGGAAAAGTTTGATCTGGTGTGGAGGTTGCTAAAATAATGAGATCAATCTCATCGGCTTGCATTCCAGCTCTCCCAAGTGCTTCCTTGGCCGCTTTTAAAGCTAGATCAGACGTCATTTCATTTTCAGCTGCGATGTGACGCGCTTTGATGCCTGTGCGATCTCTAATCCATTCATCAGATGTATCAACTATCTTTGACAGATCATCATTGGTTACTTTGTTTTCTGGTAAATAGCCGCCAACGGAGCGGACAATGGATTGAAACTGAGACAATTTACTCAACCTTTAATTCTATAATTCTTATTTTTAGGGGCTAGGCCCTGTTTATAATTTACGTACTATTTCTTTATGTGCAGCTCTTACTTTGCAATTTCACCCTGTATTCCACTCTGTATTTCACTCTGTGCTGATACAGCTTCAGCTTTTTTGGTAAGGTCACTGGCTAATAGCTGATGAGACTTCTCGATATCCTTCGAAAGTCGCTCAACCAATTTATTTGATGCCATGTCATAGCCAAGATCTATAGCGCTGGCAAAGCCTTTTGCATCTGTCCCACCATGACTTTTAATGACGAGACCGTTTAGGCCTAGAAAGACGCCTCCATTCATGCCGCGTGGATCCATCTTACGCTTTAATGCACTAAAACCATTTGAAGCAATAAGAGCTCCTAATTTAGTGATGAGTGTTCTTGTCATAGCGTCTTTAATGTAGGTACCGATTTGCTTTGCGGTTCCTTCAGCTGTTTTTAAAGCGATGTTACCTGTAAACCCTTCGGTCACCACGACATCAACCACGCCGCGGCCAAGATCATCTCCTTCGACAAAGCCATGATAGTCAAACGGCAAATCAGCATTTTTTAAAATATTGGCCGCTTTTTTGATTTCATCTAAGCCTTTGATTTCTTCTACGCCAACATTCAATAGCCCAATTAATGGGCGCTCTTTTGCAAAAAGGGCTGTTGCCATTGCAGACCCCATTACGGCGTTATCAACGAGCTGGTGAGCATCTGCGCCCACATTTGCACCGACATCAAGTACTATGCTTTCTCTACGCACTGTTGGCCATAAAGCGGCGATTGCCGGGCGCTCCACGTCAGCCACTGTTCTAAGACAAATCTTAGCCATAGCCATTAGTGCGCCAGTATTGCCTGCTGAAATGCAAACATCAGCTTCGCCTTTTTTCACGGCCTCAATGGATTTCCACATACTGGAATTTCGTTTACCTCGCCTAAGGGCCTGGCTGGGTTTTTCTCCCATTTCAACTGAAATATCAGTGTGGATGATTGTTGATCTTTTTAAAAGATTTGGGAATTTATTTAATACTGGTTGCACTTGGGCTTCATCACCAAAAAGCAAATATTCCGTATTTGGGTGATGAGTGAGAGATCTATCTGCGCCAGCAATTACCATTTCTGGCCCGGCATCCCCCCCCATGGCGTCCAAAGATATACGTAGTGGCGCAGTCATTAATTATTCACCTTGATTTAGCTAGATCATTTACGCTTTGATCATTTGAGGCTCCTTAGATTTCTTGCCTCAAAACGCCAAATTTACACTTTCAAATCGTCTAAATCTCAAACAAATTGTCTAAACCTCAAGCCAAGTCACATTAAATCGGTTCTAGATAACGCACTTAAGATCTAGCTGTTTTACATGATGGTCAATTGAACAAATAACTATTTATCTAAGTTTCTTAGCTCAATATCCCCTTCATATAGCTATGTTTTTATAATAGTTTTTATGAACTGGCCAACATAAAGGTTCCTCGCTGTGAGACAAGCCCCTTTTATTCATTTAGAGAGCAAAAATTGAGTCATTTTTCTATTTCTAGTTGTAAAATCATTATTCTTTATTTTTTTAGAACTCTTAGAGCAGCAAATGGATTTGGCTTTTCTTCCTCAGCTGTTTCATTGTTTTTCCATTCAAAAACTTCGCCTTCTTTTCTTGGGAATTGTTCAATTGCAATGACGAAGTTTTCATAAATTATTTGCCCAACATTAAATTGTTCTTCTTCATAAAACTCAATAATTTCATCAATATAATCTATTTCCAGCTCAGGTGACTTTACTGGATCATTTTGAGCTATTGGCCAAAACTCGGTTTTAAAATTCTCTTTGATTTCGTACTTCACTGGTTCAAGCGAAAGTGTGCTCAACTGAGTGACGTCAGCTTTAATTTCGGCTGTTAGGCGATAACGATTTCTGTGGAGCGATTTTAACTGCCATTTACACTCAAATGCGTCAATAGCACTCAAATCTAACTCTTTGACAAAAAAAGATATTTGTTCATCGTTTAAATTTAGAGTTCTTTCTACTCCGCTTTCGCCAATATCTTTTATAGGAACTATTAGCTTGATAGGTTGGGGAAATTCTTCAGAAAATGACATGTTTTTCTCGCTGTAGTCATTGTTAAGTCGGTAATTATCTTTGTTTCCGACATTGTGCGTTTTGCTGATGGTTTGGGGTGCTAAAAGCCCCCTTTAAGGCTCAACAAAGGTAAAATTTGCTGTTTCTATATCATGAAACGGTACAGAGTTTAGATAATTATAAACTGCGATCATATAGTTTGATAAATCATTGGAACGCTGATCACCATTGCTCACACTCTGAAAAATATGATTACTCAGCGCTTTCATAATTTTTTGTTTCTTGCCCATGCGCAAGCCTTTTTGATAGTCAGCTGACCTCTCATAAAATCCGGCGATCAATTTATTTATTTTTTCTGCTTCACTTGCATCTTTGGGCGCTGCTTCCTTATAAGTTAATTCCAGTTCACTCACCAGGATTTCAGTTAAAAGTTCACTTATTTGCTTTTCACTGTCTTCATGCCGCAAGCGCTCTAATATTAAGCAAATATGAATGCACAGCATTTCATAACGACCTAAAACAGAATTAGTGACCTGATATGCATGATAAAAATGAGGATGCAAGGATTGCTCAGACGCTAATAAAAAGAGATTTTTCGCGTTTTGCCTTTTCTCTGCCCGATTTTTCAGCCATTTGAACATGATGCTATCTCTTGTTCTGCTTCATTTTAAGTTTATACAGGCATAGCTAGCTTGCATTTAAGGCTAACTCAAGGTATCTGTTTAAACAGTGGCTTAGGTTTCATAACTTTTTGAATTTAAGGGCTAACCCCACAAACTTAATGGTAAAAATATTATGTCTGCAGAGACCACAAAAAACAACAAGCTGCAATCTAATCTGGGAGCTATTGGCGTGAAAAAATCACTGAAGAGTGATCTCAATGGTCAGAATGATCCTCTTGTTATGCAAGATGAACTTCGTGGTACAGAAGAAAAGCTACATCGTAGAGATGTTTTGAGTTTTTTGTGTAAAGGAGCTATCGCAACTTTAGCTGTTGGACCTCTTGCCGCTTGTTCTTCCCAAATTTCACAGCATGGCCATTTGCTCACAGAAGCTGACCTAGCTCAAGTGCAGGTTGGTATGTCAAAACAACAAGTGAATTTTTTGCTTGGCACTCCGGATACGACAGCAACTTACACAGGCGATGTCTTTTATTATATTTCCTCAAAAATGGAAACTAAATCATTTTTACCTGCTAAGGAAATTGATCGCCGTGTTGTAGCCGTTTATTTTGCGCCGCAAATTGATACCGTTAAGCGTGTGGCACATTATGGCTTACAAGATGGTAAAGTGATTGACTTTATATCTCGCGAAACACCTTCGCACGGCCAGGAAGCCAGTTTGATCAACCAATTGTTCCGCGGCCTTGGTGCTAAAACCAATGTGTTTGGGAACTAAAAAGCTAAAAGTTAGCTTTCTAATTAGTTTTTTCTCTCGCGGCTATCGCTATTTCTCTCTCGGCTATTCCTCGCTACGCTCGGGCCTACGAGGTGCGGCGCTAAGCGCCGGACGCCCCTGGCGTCATGTCCTACTGCCCTGAAAAAGGGCAGCACTCCTTCTTCGGATCTCTGGATCAAGTTTTAATTAGTTTTTTTCTCTAACGAGCTACTCCACAACGGTGAGTAAAAAGCCGTCATAGCCTTTTTCGCCCACGGTTTGGATTGTTGTTGATGAGACACCTGATCGCTTCGAGATGTACTCATTTCCCTTTTGCACGCCCTTTACCATCTCATCATCTGTGTCCATATTGATGACCTCGCCTTCACGCACTACATTGTCTGTAATGATGACGGTGCCTTTGCGAGAGAGTTTTAAAGACAGCTCAAGGTAGTTTGGGATATTTTCTTTATCCGCATCAATGAAGATGAAATCAAATGGATCTTGATTTTCACTAATCAAATCCTGCAAACTTGATAATGCAGCTCCTTGGCGCAACTCTATTTTGCTCTCAAGGCCGGCTTGCTTGAAGTTGTCGCGAGAGACATCAGCGTTTTTTTGCTCATATTCCAAAGTTATCAACTTACCATTTTCCGGTAAAGCTCTGGCCATGCAAATGGCGCTAAACCCGGCCAATGTGCCAATTTCTAAAACTCTCTTGGCTCCAGAAATTTGCACTAATAATTCCAAATATTTTCCGAAGGCATCTGATATAGCAATCGGGGGTAATTCAGCGTCTATTCCTGACTGTCTTACTCGATCTAAGACCTCATCTTTTGGGAGTAGCAAATTGTTGTAATAATTATCTACGGCAGTCCATTGTGATAGAGTCATTTTTGAAGCTCCTTCGATTTCCTTTTATGTCACTTAAGATTGCCGACGAGCAACCGTGGTCTCTTAGCTGCGCTTTAGGTTGCCCACTAGCAACCGCGCTATTCCCACTCAATGGTTCCGGGTGGTTTTGAGGTTATGTCGTAGACAACGCGGTTGACGCCGCGGACTTCATTGATCATGCGGGTTGAGACGCGGCCCAAGAAGTCGTGCTCGAAGGGATAGTAGTCAGCTGTCATGCCGTCTGTTGAGGTGACAGCGCGTAACGCTAAAACATAATCAT
>JAJFHW010000156.1 GCA_021775385.1 Hyphomicrobiales bacterium
TCGGCTGATGGAAATCAGAGCTGCTGAGATATCCTCCATTTTGAAGGATCAGATTGAGAATTTTGGTAAGGAAGCCGAAGTTTCAGAAATTGGACAGGTATTATCCGTAGGTGACGGTATTGCCCGCGTATATGGTCTAGACAATGTGCAAGCTGGTGAGCTTGTTGAGTTTCCTGGTGGTATCCGGGGTATGGCTCTTAACCTTGAAGTAGACAATGTTGGTGTTGTTATCTTTGGTGATGACCGCGACATTAAAGAAGGCGACACAGTAAAACGTTCTGGCGCGATTGTTGATGCTCCAGTAGGTAAAGGCCTCCTTGGCCGCGTTGTTGACGCTCTTGGTAACCCAATTGATGGCAAAGGCCCAATTGACGCAACTGAGCGCCGCTTGGTTGACGTAAAAGCGCCTGGCATTATCCCTCGTAAATCTGTGCACGAGCCAGTGCAAACAGGAATTAAAGCTGTTGACGCTTTGATCCCAATTGGCCGTGGCCAACGTGAACTTATCATTGGTGACCGCCAAACTGGTAAAACAGCTGTAGCGCTCGATGCGATCTTGAACCAAAAAGCAATTAATAAAACAGGTGATGAAAGCGAAAAGCTTTACTGTATTTATGTTGCAATCGGTCAAAAACGCTCAACTGTTGCTCAGTTCGTGAAAACTTTGGAAGAGCAGGGCGCGCTAGAATATTCTATCGTTGTAGCAGCTACCGCTTCTGATCCAGCTCCAATGCAATTCTTGGCGCCATTTACAGCTTGTACAATGGGCGAGTATTTCCGCGATAATGGCATGCACGCTTTGATCACATATGATGATCTATCAAAACAAGCTGTTGCTTATCGTCAGATGTCACTTCTACTTCGTCGCCCACCAGGACGTGAAGCATATCCAGGTGACGTATTCTATCTTCACTCCCGTCTACTCGAGCGTTCAGCTAAATTGAACGAAGACAATGGTTCAGGTTCTTTAACAGCTTTGCCAGTTATTGAAACTCAAGCGAACGACGTGTCTGCATATATTCCGACAAACGTGATTTCTATCACGGACGGTCAGATCTTCCTTGAAACAGATTTGTTCTATCAAGGTATCCGTCCAGCTGTGAACGTTGGTTTGTCAGTGTCACGTGTGGGTTCAGCTGCGCAAATTAAAGCTATGAAGCAAGTTGCTGGTCCAATTAAAGGTGAATTAGCTCAGTATCGTGAAATGGCAGCGTTTGCTCAGTTTGGTTCAGACCTTGATGCAGCAACACAAAAATTGCTTAATCGCGGTGCACGCCTAACTGAACTGCTAAAACAAGGCCAGTACGCACCACTACAAGTGGAAGAGCAGGTCGTTGTGATTTATGCCGGTACAAACGGTTATCTTGATGACCTACCAGTTGGTGATGTTGGTCGTTATGAAGAAGAGCTTCTTCGTCATTTCAGAGATGAGAAGAAGGATATTCTTGATACTATCCGTAACGACAAGAAACTAAGCGATGAAACAATGGATAAAGTAAAAGCTACAGTAGAAGCTTTTACAAATAACTTTGCTTCATCAACATCAGAGTAGGATATCCTAAAACCTCATCAAATTGATGGAAACTAGGATACTTAAAAGGAGTGTGACGGCCCAATGGCGAGCCTGAAAGACTTACGAAACAGGATCTCAAGCGTTAAATCTACGCAAAAGATCACTAAGGCTATGCAGATGGTAGCTGCTGCTAAATTGCGTCGTGCGCAAGAAGCAGCAGAAGCCGCACGGCCTTATGCCGAGCGCATGGATGATGTGTTGAGCAATCTTGGAAAGACTTATAAGTCAGCTGAGAATGCCTCTCCTTATCTTATAGGTACAGGTAAAGACGATGTGCAATTGCTAGTAGTAGCAACTGCAGAACGTGGTCTTTGCGGTGGTTTTAACTCAAATATTGCTAAGTTGGCCCGTCTTGAAGCGCGTCGTCTTTTAAAGCTTGGCAAAAAAGTTAAAATCTTATGCGTTGGCTCAAAAGGTTATGATGCATTAAAAAGCGAGTTTGGAGATCAAATTATCGATCAAGTTTCACTTAAAGAAGTGAAAAAACTACGCTTTTCAGATGCTCATTCAATTGCCACAAAAGTTATCGGCATGTTTGATGCCGGTGAAGTAGATGTAGTGAAATTATACTTCTCTGAGTTTGGCTCTATCATAAGTCAAACCCCAACAGAGCTTCAGCTAATCCCTGCAAGTTTTGATGAGGAAGAAGGTGATACTGCTGGATCAGATAATGTTGCAAATGATTATGAACCAAGCGAAGAAGAAATTCTCGATGATCTTTTGCCGCGTAATATCGCAACGCAAATTTTCCGCGGGCTTCTAGAAAATGCTGCATCTGAGCAGGGAGCTCGCATGAGCGCCATGGACAATGCAACACGTAATGCTGGTGACATGATTGATCGGTTAACTCAACAATATAACCGTTCACGTCAAGCTCAGATTACAAAAGAGTTGATTGAAATTATTTCTGGTGCTGAAGCGCTTTAGAGCGCTTTGCACAAAAGTGGGTACCGGTTTTTGATAACAACTCGCTAATGTAAAAAACGAAGAGCATCTTCGACAAGCAATGTAAGTAAGGTGCTCTAGTATTTTTAAGAATTTAAACACCGGTTTTTATGACTTAAAAATACGCAAATTAAAATTTTAGGTTTTGGTTTTTGAAAAAAGTCTTTGCAAAACAAAGATCTTCGATTGAGATCAAAGCAAATTAAAACAAGGAAATCTATCCCATGGCGGAACAATCAGTTGGTCGTATTCGACAAGTTATGGGCGCGGTGGTTGACGTGCAGTTCGATGGTGAACTGCCTGCTATCCTGAATGCGCTTGAAACAAAAAATAATGGCAAACGCCTCATTCTTGAAGTAGCTCAGCATTTGGGCGAAAACACAGTTCGTACAATTGCTATGGACGTGACAGAAGGTCTGGTTCGTGGTCACGAAGTAAGTGACACAGGCTCTTCAATTAATGTGCCTGTAGGTGACGAAACCCTTGGTCGCATCATGAATGTGATCGGCGAACCAGTTGACGAAGCTGGCGAGATCAAAACTGAAAGCCGTCGTCCAATTCACGCATCTGCGCCTTCATTTCAAGAGCAATCAACTGAATCAGAAATCCTTGTAACTGGTATTAAAGTTGTTGATCTTCTAGCCCCTTACGCTAAGGGTGGTAAAATTGGTCTTTTCGGTGGTGCCGGTGTTGGTAAAACCGTTTTGATTATGGAATTGATCAACAACATTGCGAAAACTCACGGTGGTTACTCTGTGTTTGCTGGTGTTGGTGAGCGTACTCGTGAAGGTAACGATCTATACTGGGAAATGATTGAATCAGGCGTGAACAAAGAAGGCGGCGGAGAAGGCTCCAAAGCTGCATTGGTTTACGGTCAGATGAATGAGCCTCCTGGAGCGCGTGCTCGTATTGCTCTTGCAGGTCTGACAATTGCGGAACACTTCCGTGACCAAGGCCAAGACGTTCTTTTCTTCGTTGATAACATCTTCCGCTTTACACAAGCTGGTTCAGAAGTGTCAGCGCTTCTAGGTCGTATTCCTTCAGCTGTGGGTTACCAACCAACACTTGGTACTGACATGGGCGCTATGCAGGAACGTATTACATCAACAACAACCGGATCGATTACATCTGTGCAAGCCGTTTACGTACCTGCGGATGACTTGACTGACCCGGCTCCTGCTTCAACCTTTGCTCACCTTGACGCAACAACAGTGTTGTCACGTTCAATTGCTGAAAAAGGTATTTACCCAGCTGTGGATCCGCTAGACAGTACTTCACGTGTTCTAGATCCGCGCATCTTGGGTGATGAGCACTACGCAATCGCACGCCGTGTTCAAGAAATTCTTCAAAAATACAAATCATTGCAAGACATCATTGCTATTTTGGGTATGGACGAACTTTCAGAAGAAGACAAAATTGTCGTAGCACGTGCTCGTAAGATTGAACGCTTCCTTTCACAACCGTTTGACGTGGCTGAAGTCTTCACAGGCTCACCAGGTGTGCAGGTTCCATTGAAAGACACAATTGATGGTTTTAAAGGTCTTGTTGAAGGTGATTATGATCACCTACCAGAACAAGCTTTCTATCTTGTTGGTTCAATCGACGAAGCCGTTAAAAAGGCTGAGAAACTAGCTGCTGAAGCTGCTTAACTTTTAAAAATGAGGTAAAGCCATATGGCTGATACATTTAAATTTGAGCTGGTATCTCCAGAGCGTCTTCTTGTTTCACAAGATGTGAAATCAGTGCGCGTACCTGGTGATGAAGGGGATTATCTCGTTTTGCCTGATCACTCACCACTTATGTCGACCTTGCGTCCTGGCATTTTGGTTGTAGATAGTGAAGACGGTGAAAAGAGTTATTTCGTTAAAGGTGGCTTTGCTGACACCGGTTCAAATAGCCTAACGATCTTGGCTGAGCTGGCCGTGACATTAGAAGATATGTCGGCTGATGATAAGTCTGCTCAAATCGCTGAAGCAAAAGCGACAGCAGATGAAGCAACAGACGATCTGCTCATCCGTCACTGCAATGAGACAGTCGCTTGTCTTGAAGCTACTCACTAAGCTCTAAGATAAAAGCTAATAATAACAAAAAGCCCGCTCAGAAATGAGCGGGCTTTTTGTTATTTTATGAAATTGCGGCATAGCGTCAACAGTCACACAGGACTAGAGTGAGTTAAAGTATTAGAGGTAGCTAGCTGCAAAAGAGAAAAAATGTGGTACTGGAACGATAAAAACTTTCAAGGCCTTTTGATGATTGCAGAGCGCCTTGAAGAAGATAAGCGCTTGAAAGAATTGGCAGGCTATTGCCGCTTGCGCGAACAAGGCCTTCGTAAACCGGCTTTTGCAGCACTTGATAGGTTCTTAGATGAAACAGCTAAGTGGGACAAGAAAACCTCTAGAGAAGTAATTGACCTGATATATCAAATTCAATTCTGCGCGCCAGATGTACACCAGTTTATAACCACTCCTTTAACTAAACGCTTTCTTCAACCAGGAGTAGAAGCTTGGCTAAAAGATGAACCCAATTCAAGAGAAGCATTAAGGTGGGAGGGGTTTTTTAATGAAAAACCGGAAGCTTTAAAAAAACTCTTAGCTCAGTATCCGGATGAAATTTCCGCTCGTAGAATGCTTATTAAACGGAATTGCTTAGATGTAATATATTACGCCACTCATCTCTGCCAAATCAATAGACTACTAATGCCCATATCTGAGATTGAAGAAATCATTGCATCTGCCAAAAAATTAATTAGCTCCGCACCGGATAGGACTGAACTAAAAGATGTAGAAGCAGTTTTAACAGAACAAATAAGTATGGTTGAAGACTGGAAAAGTTTCAGTGAAGACTGCAAAGATGAACAAATCAAATTCCCAGATTGGTGCCAGGAAAATGGTAGAACATATAAATGGGGAACAATATATTTTTATGAAAAATAATAGCCATAAATTTTGATCACTCAAACCAACAACTCAGAAAATTCCTCAATCACGGCACTATAAACTTTGCGTTTAAACGGAATAATAAGACCAGGAAGCACATCAGAAATCTCCCACTTCCATTCATCAAATTCAGCTTTTTGAGTTGGCTTTTCGCCAATGTCAATTTCATTTTCAGAGCCATCAAACTCCATGGCAAACCATTTCTGAGTTTGGCCGCGATACTTACCCTTTAAAGCTGTGCCCCACATATCCTTTGGTAATTCATAATCATACCAGCCAGAAGTTTCCTTCAGAACCCGCGCACTTGTTACACCCGTTTCTTCCTCAAGTTCTCTTAAAGCAGCCTCAAGAGGAGCTTCGCCTTTATCAATGCCACCTTGCGGCATTTGCCAGATTAAAGCGTCCGGATCATCATGTGCTTTGGTAATTCTCCGTCCAATCCAGACTTTCTTCTCAGCATTTAACAGCATAATCCCCACACATGGACGTAAGGGTAAGAGTGGGAGATCAGTAGATGAAGAATTTTTAGAAAGTGATGTCATAAGGATTGTCTTTTATAGAGTTAAGTTGAACTAGCGTAACCATAAAGGAACGAGACCATAAAACCAATAGAATATGGCCACAATACTTGTTGGATGAAATAGAGAAAACAATCTATTTATACAAAGAAAGAGTACTGCTCTACGTAGAGCCTAGGACATGGTAGGAGAGCTACTGGGCGTAAGCACCGCGCACTCGCAGGCCTATGAGCTTCAGCTTATAGAATAGCCGTGAGAGAAACAATGGTCGCTAAACGAAGAAGGAGTAATGTTCTACTTAGAGCATTAGGACATGGCAGCAGAGCTGCCCGGCGTAAGCGCCGCGCACTCGCAGGCCAATGAGCTTCAGCTCATAGAATAGCCGTGAGAGAAACAATGATCGCTAAACGAAGAAGGAGTACTGCTCTACTTAGAGCATTAGGACATGGCAGCAGAGCTGCCCGGCGTAAGCGCCG
>JAJFHW010000157.1 GCA_021775385.1 Hyphomicrobiales bacterium
CTCATTGAAGGTCTCTTGCGAAATTCTTATGGTTGTATTTTTGTTGTTATCGAACCTTTTAGATTTGCAAAATTTTCTTCAATGAAGTTTCTATGATGCCTCATGCGTCAGGTTGACGCAAGTTTCCCTGTTAAAATTCATTAATAGGCGTGATCATTTGATTAGTTTTTGAATGAATGCTGTCAAATTTACAGGATGAGACCAAAATTAATCCTATTTAATAACCTTAACTCCCTGTTATTTATGCACTTCACCATTAGTTCTTCTGAATCTGTGTCGGTTGGCATGTAGCCTGCTACATGATGTCTATTATCAAGATTGAGCGAGAAATCAGCTTTATTTTACACATTTTCGTTTCATAAAATAACAATGGGCATCCTATATTCAAATGTACCAACAAGAAAACCAAGACCTTTTAGACTACTGGAACTCAGTTCGCGGCAATAGAATCGCACCGAAACGTGTGGAAATTATTCCCTCTGCCATCGGACATATTTTACCTGTGACCTTTATTTTAGAGAAAAGGGCGACTGAAAAATTACATTTCCGTCTTGCGGGCAGTAAATTATGTGAAATTTTTGGTAGAGAATTTAGAAGTCTTGATTTTTTAGACTGCTGGCCATCAGATGAACGCCCCATTTTATCAACCTACCTCAGTCAATTGCTTACAGATGGAACCATTGTTTCTATTGTTTTTCAGGCGAAGTCATCGAATGATCATATTGGTGATTTTGAAATGCTATTTTTACCTATGATCCATGGAGGCTCAACAGTTGATCGAATTCTTGGATCGATTAGCCCCATTGGTGATATTCCCTGGCTAGGTCTAACTGAACTAGATTTTCATGAAATAACTGAAGTCCACATTAGTTTGCTACGTGGCAGTTCTTTGAAACAACAGGTGCCTTCGGCTCATTCTGTTCTCTTTCCTTCAAACGTAACAACGCTTCCATTCTTGCCGCATAAAAGATTGGTTGAGGGGAAAAATTGTTCGTTGCGCGTTTTTGAAGGTGGAAAAACTGACTGATTTTTCCTTTTACTCTGCAAGCTGAATAGTCGTTTCCATACAAATTGATCGGCAAATTGGCCGGATATTTACTCTTTTTTCATCATAAAATTTAGATTTTTTGTAAATAGATCAAATTTTATTCAAATTATCGCTGACTATTATTCATTCATTAACTCACAAAACATTATTCTAGAAGCCACTTGTCATCAAGAAGATTGGCTTTGGAATAACTATATGTCATCCACTAGTGAAACTGGAAAAGTCTCTGATTCAGTCTTGAAAGACTTTATTAAAGACACAAGTACCGGAAATAATGATTATTTAATCATTAAACAGCATGAGACCCAGAAAGATGGTGTTGAGCGCCGACGTTTTCGTCGCTTTAATATGCGCCTTATGGGGCGTTTCATGTTGGAAGATAAAACAGAATATACGTGCCGCGTGCTGAATATTTCCGCCGGCGGTGCTGCTATCTCCTCATCTGTTAATCCGGCTTTGGGTGAGCAAGTTATTCTTTATCTTGACCATATTGGAAGAGCTAAAGGCCAAATCATGCGCTCTGAGGCTGAAAGCTTTGGTGTTGGTTTTGATATGTCTGACACTCAACGAGAGCGTATTGCTCTGAAGATTTCCTGGCTTGTTAATCAGATTGATGGCGAAATGCCAGACATGCGTCGGCATCATCGTTTTATTGCTAATAATCGTGAAGTTCCACTAATCTTGCCTGGTGAGATTGATATTACCTGTCAGGTTCAAAACTTTTCTTTAAGTGGCGCTTCAATTATCACGACTGCCCGCCCGCCCATGGGCTCACAAGTTACATTAGGACAATTAAAAGGAACTGTTGCTCGCTACCACGATGATGGCATCGGTATTGAGTTTATTACAGCCCCTTCAGCTGCCCTATTGCTTTCAGAATTTGGAACATTATCGCCTTAGATACGATGTATCTAAGTTTTTTTAGCTTCAGATTTTTTTTTGGCCTTCAGGTTTCCCACTAGAAACCGGCCTAAAGTATCCGCTAATATTTTTGTATTTGTTATGCCTTATTTAAGAACCAGAGTTTAAGTTAAAATTTTAAGTAAATTTGAGTAGAAGCTGATTTAAAAGTAACTAAATTTGTGGCGTGCGTATTTGCGTCATGGAAAAGTTTTTGTGTCATGCTCCCCATTAGTAACAGAGTGTAGGGGACTAAAAATGTATCGAGTAATTTATAGTCTTGCGTTTTTCGCAATTTGTATAAGTAGCTATTCAACCAATGCCACTGCTGAGTTTGCAGTGTGGGTTGATGGACAAAATTTAGCGTCACCGCATATGCGGGTTTATGGTAATTCGAAACCACCTATTGGTCATGTTCGTTTTTGCCAACGCTATCCACGTGATTGCGAAAAATATCGCCAAATCACCAACAAAATTTCTCTCAACAAAAGCCGCTGGCGCCAACTTGTCACGATTAATCGTGCTGTCAATAAAGCGATCAAGCCGGTGACAGATCAAGAGCATCATGGCACGATTGAATATTGGGACTACCCATCGAGCAGTGGTGATTGTGAAGATTACGTCTTATTGAAACGTCGCTTGCTTGCAGAAAATGGTTGGCCTGAAAACTCTCTTCTTATCACGGTCGTTCGAGATGAAGAAGGTGCTGGTCACGCTATTCTAACGGTGCGCACCAAACAAGGTGATTATCTTCTCGACAATAAACGCGATGAAGTAACCGTATGGAACAAGGTGCCGTATCGTTTTGTTAAACGGCAATCTGCCAAGCATCCAAAATATTGGGATTCGCTTTACCCTCGCGAGAGAGAGACCATTCGCTCTTCATCTCAAAGGTAAGACATAAATATAAAAGGAATTTGGTTCAGCAATCTCATCACACCCCTCATCCCCCGATCAACTTGCTGGATCATTAACCGGCCTCTCTTCCCCCAGAGAGGCCGGTTTACTCTTTTAGTGGCGCTTCAGATGCCCACTACGCATCCGCACTATTTCTACACTCCTTTGGTTGCCCATTAGCAACCGTCGCTGTTTTCTCTCACGGGCATTCTGCTGCTGAAGCAGCAGGCCCTACGAGGTGCGGCGCAAAGCGCTGACGGCCATTCGGACTACGTTTTTTGCATATAGCAGACTGTAAAGTTAGTTTTGCTAAATTCCAGGTGCGCCCGCTAAAATCCGTACCATGCCGTCCTCCTTCGGTTGCCCTTCTGCAAGCTTAGCCGTTTTTTCTCAGGGCTATTTCTAGAGCGAAAAGCGCTACACAAAAACGTGGTGCACTTCTTTTATAAAATACTTATGTACTATAATTCTTGACCAGGAAGGTCAATTATCATTGAACGTTCGCGTAAAAAGGGGTAAATTTTTACGGCTTGACGCAATATTTTCTGACCTAACTGCATTCGCCCTTGGCTCATTAGTATACGGGCTTTACCTGCCAGTGCACTAAAATGATTTGGCTCTAGTTCGATTGCTTTATCAGTATCCGCCAGTGACTTGTCAAATTCTTCGCGCAGAAAATACACATATGCCCTTTGGTTCCAGACTTCTGCCCAATTGGGTGCCTTTTTAACCGCTTGATTTAAAATTTTAAGGGCTCCTGCAAAATCATATGTTCTACGGCGTTCCATAGCTTTGGCCAGCAATTCGGAACTTTCTTTATCTGGCCCAATCATCCAGAGTTTCCATATTTTTTCTTCAGTCATTCTTGCTGCGGTTTCAGTCTTTGCACTTTTTAATTCCTTAAAAAGATTTTCGCGCGCTTCTGCAAGGCTTGGCGTTGATTGAAGTATTGATAAAATAAGTGAGATTATTACTAAGCGTAGAGACCCTATCATATTGAACTCCTATAATTATAAATTTGATATAGTTATATGGGGAGGAAAACATAGTACTACTGCCTCATATAACTGAGTGCTAACAGAGCTATATAAGTAGGGCGAGCGGAGCAACAACTCACCCTACTTATAGTTCTAGAGCTTTGATGCGGCTGTTGAACGAATTTTTTTCCACTTTGCTGCAGCTTTTTTGATTGTACCGGCTTTGTCTTTTTGAAATGCCCGGAATATATTTTGATCAAGGAATAAATATAGTTTGTTATTTATTACAGCCGCGTATTTTGGGTTTCCATCAAATTTCTTACCAACAGAAACACCAAATGTGCAAAATCCACCGTTTTGAGGCAAGTATGCAGACGGGTTAGCTTCAAATTTTTTCATGGCATCTGCATTATCGAAATAATAAGCAACACCATCATGTTTAGCAGTGTATTTTGCAGCACCGTC
>JAJFHW010000158.1 GCA_021775385.1 Hyphomicrobiales bacterium
GAAGCAAGCTGCTGGCCAAGCGAAGGTTCAAAATATTTACAGCTTTGGTAAAACTTCCGGGGCGGATGTGAAATTAATCTCAGCTGAGTTTGGGAGTGAACAAAGTGAGGTTCACGCGACTTGTTTTGATGAAGTTGTTGATTTTACAGTATCTATTCCTGGTGAACATATTGCGCTTAATTTTCTTGGGGCGCTTGGATGTTTGAAGGTTACTGATTGTGACGTGTCTCAGGGGGCATCTGTTTTATCAGAATTGATCGCACCACCAGGCCGCGGGGTTCGTCATCAATTACATTTAGAAAATGATGGCTCTTCAAAAGTTTTGCTTATTGACGAAAGTTATAATGCTAATCCACCTTCAATGGAGATTGCGCTTAAAAATTTAAGTGCATTGAAAGATAATACATATTGCCGCCGTATTGCAGTTTTAGGGGATATGTTAGAGCTTGGGAAACATTCAGATTTTTACCATCGTGAGATTGCACCGTTAATTGCATCCCTAAATGTGGATTTAGTGTTTGCCTCTGGTGAAATGATGTCACATATGTTTAATGAGTTACCACAAGTTAAAAAAGGGACATTTGCTTTGGATTCTAAAGACCTTATCGTACCTTTGGAAGAAAGCTTGCAATCTGGTGATGTGATAATGATAAAAGGGTCCCTTGGGAGTGACATGGGCTCTGTCGTTACTGCATTATGTGAAAAATATAAATAATAGAACGTAAAATGCTCAATAAATGAGGGAACTATTCGATGTTATATGAGTTGGTGGGCTTTTCTGACCAGTTTGGTGCGTTTAACGTTTTTCGTTACATTACTTTCCGCACAGGCGGGGCCATCATGACGGCGCTCTTGTTTGTGTTTTTGTTTGGGCCCGCTTTGATCAAAAATTTGCGAGTGCGCCAGGGTAAAGGCCAACCAATACGCGCCGATGGGCCGCAACGTCATGTTTTAGAAAAACAAGGCACGCCGACTATGGGCGGTTTGATGATTTTGGCGGCTGTTTTTGTTTCTACTCTTCTTTGGGGTAATTTGCGCAACCCTTATGTTTGGGTGGTTTTGTTTGTCACGCTTTCTTATGGTCTTATCGGCGGGTATGATGATTATTTAAAAGTAGCGAAACGCACCACTGCCGGGTTTTCCGGGCGCATACGATTAGGGCTTGAGTTGATCATTGCAGCCATTGCTTGTGCTATCTTTATGTCGTTTGGCAAGGAGCCTTTTTCAACAGCGATTACGGTGCCATTTTTCAAAGATATCATGATTAATTTTGGCGCTGTTTTCTTCATATGTTTTGGTGCCATAGTGATCGCTGGGGCTGGTAATGCTGTGAATTTAACAGATGGACTTGATGGATTGGCGATTGTGCCAGTGATGATTGCGTCTGCTACTTTTGGTGTGATTGCTTATTTGGTTGGGCACGCGACTTTTTCTGACTATCTACAAATTCATTTTGTACCTGGGACAAGTGAACTGATGGTTTTATGTGGGGCCTTGGTTGGCTCTGGACTTGGGTTTTTATGGTTTAATGCGCCGCCTGCGATGATTTTTATGGGAGATACTGGCTCACTGGCTCTTGGTGGTGCGCTGGGTGCAATCGCAGTTGCGGTGAAGCATGAGCTGGTGCTTGGCATTGTTGGCGGCTTGTTTGTTTTAGAGGCGGTTTCTGTGATTGTTCAGGTAGCATCTTTCAAACTCACGGGGAAACGAGTGTTTCGAATGGCGCCGCTCCATCATCATTATGAGCAAAAGGGGTGGGCTGAGCCGACCATTGTTGTTCGATTTTGGATTATTGCTGTGGTGCTTGCGCTGATTGGTCTTAGCACATTGAAATTGCGTTAAAATTATAGAAAAATTAATGAGCGAGTAATGTCAGAGATAAAACATTACTCGCTTTTTTGTTTATGTTATATGCGTTCATATGATTGAAATCTAAATTAGGTGCTGGCGCTATGATCCCCATCTCAGTTTATAAAGATAAAACCGTTGCTTTGTTTGGGCTTGGAATTACCGGATTAAGTGCTGCAGCAGCTTTAAAAGCAGGCGGTGCGCGGGTTGTTGTTTGGGATGAGAACGAAAGTCGGTGTGCTGCTGCTCTAGAGGCTGGGTTTGAGGTTGTGGACCTTAAAGAGGCAAATTGGTCCTCATTTGATGCATTGTTATTATCACCAGGGGTGCCGCTCACTCACCCTGAACCGCACTGGACTGTAAAAAAAGCGCAAGCAGTTGATATTCCTATCATTGGTGATACTGAATTATTCTTTGAAGAATTCTTGCATCGTGGTGAGCGCGACCGGGTTTTGGTTATTACTGGGACAAATGGAAAATCAACGACAACGGCATTGACCACTCATATTTTAAACGAAGCTGGTGAAACAGCGTTGATGGGCGGGAATATTGGTCTTGGTGTGTTGGACATGCCGGATTTTGCTTCTTCTGAGACTGAAGATGGCAAGATATATGTTTTAGAGCTTTCTTCTTATCAGATTGATTTGACGCCCTCACTATCTCCGACAGCTGCTGGGTTATTGAATATTTCTGCTGATCATATTGATCGTCATGGAACCGTTGAACATTATGCTGAAGTCAAAGCAAAGATTTTTGCTAATTTGGAAGCTGAAAATTTGGCTGTGATTTCTTTTGATGATTTATATTGCCAGCAAATTGCTTTGAGTTTATCGACGAAAAGTGAGGTTCTTTTTGTTAGCTCTACACCTTCGGTTGAGAATGGTGTGGTAATAGAAAAAGACAAATTTTCTATTGTCAAAGATACTCAAGTTGTTCGGCAGGTTGATTTAAAAGGTGCTTCGCATTTGCGCGGTAAACATAATGCACAAAATGCAGCATTTGCTTTACTGTTAGCTTTAAAAGTTTCTAGTAATTTTGAGGGGTTAGTACAGGGGCTTTCAAGCTTCCCTGGACTGGAACACCGGATGCAGCAGATAGCAAGTTTGATACAAAACACAGAGACGCCTTGTTTGGATAAACGATTATTATTTGTAAATGATAGTAAAGCCACTAATGCTGAAGCGAGTGAGCAAGCTTTGAAAAGCTACGCGGATATCTATTGGATTGCTGGCGGTGTTGCTAAAGAGGGAGGCATCAATGAGCTCGTATCTCAAATGGGTGCTGTGCGTCATGTTTTTTTAATCGGGGAAGCGGCTGATGAATTTGCCAAAAGTTTGGATGCTGTTCATACTCCTTATGAGATATGCGGCGATATGGAAACGGCTGTAAAAAAAGCAGTTGAAGTGGCTTTATCCGAAGCTAAGGCTGAAGCTGCAATTTTACTTTCTCCAGCTGCTGCTAGTTTTGACCAATATGCAAATTTTGAGATACGCGGGGATGCGTTTTCAGAAATTGTTCGCTCGCTAGAAGGTGTTGTCATGAGTGACGCACATACCGAAACTGAAGAGGCCTAATTCATGGTGTTGTCACGTTCCGAGCGGAGCCATCTAACTGAATGGTGGTTTACTGTCGACCGGACTGTTCTTGGGCTTTCGTTTTTATTATTAGCAATTGGGATTGTGATGCTGCTTTCAGCTAGCCCGCCGGTGGCTATGCGCAAAGACTTGCCGCATTTTTTCTTTGTTCAGCGGCAGCTTGTGTTTGCGGTTTTTGGATCTCTTTTATTATTGGCTGTTTCCTTTCTTAGTCCATCGAATATCAGGCGTCTTTCACTGGCGCTTTTTGTTTTATCTCTCATTTCAATGATTGGTGTTTTGTTGTTTGGTCCGGAAATTAACGGGGCGCAGCGCTGGATTAGAATTTTGGGTCTTTCCTTGCAACCATCTGAAATTTTAAAGCCAGCGTTTATTGTTTTAACGGCCTGGGCGTTTTCTGAAGGGGTTAAACGAAGTGATGTGCCGGCTAATGGTGTGGCCATTGGGTTTTATGTCATTTCAGCGTTTTTGCTGATTTTACAACCTGATTTTGGGCAAACGCTTTTATTGACCGCCACTTGGGTTGGTATGTTCTTCTTGGCGGGGCTTGCGTGGGGCTGGGTGATGATTTTTTTATTTGCCGGTGTCGGAGCTTTGTTTCTTGGTTATAAATTTTTGCCACATGTGACTGCGAGAATAGATCATTTCCTTGATCCTTCAGGAGAAAACTACCAAATTGCCCGCGCTTTGGAGGCGTTTCGTCAGGCTGGTTGGTTTGGGCGGGGGCCTGGAGAAGGTAGTTTGGCTGAACATTTTTTACCAGATGCGCATAATGATTTTATTTTTGCGGCCATCGCAGATGAGTTTGGGGTTCTTGCCTGTATTTTATTGTTGTTTATCTATGCGGGGATTGTGTTTCTCTCTTTGATGCGGGCACGGGAAATGAAAGACCCGTTTGTCAGATTTTCAGTTTCAGGTTTAATGCTTCTTTTTGCTTTGCAGACGTCTATTAACATGAGTGTGAATTTGGGGCTCATCCCAGCAAAGGGGATGACTTTGCCTTTTATTTCCTATGGGGGGACGTCTTTACTTGGCACTGCTCTTTTATTGGGGATGACTCTAGCTTTAACGCGGCGGCATCCTCTGAGCATGGGACGGTGAGTGTCGGGCGTTTTTGTAGCATTCAAAAAGGCTAGGGCATATTGCTTTTAAAGAATTTAAAACATGATCTAACCTTTTGGTTTGGCGTGTTGATATGATAATTTTTAGTGGTTTTCAGTTTCTAAGGTATTTAGTTATGGCAAAAAAAAGAGTTTTATTAGCAGCTGGTGGAACAGGGGGGCATTTGTTCCCAGCCTTTGCTTTAACTGAAGAATTAAAGCGCCGTGATGTGGACGTGCATATTGTAACCGATGGGCGCGTTGATGAGATGATCGGTAATAGCCCTGCTGATCAAATGCATGTTGTTCCCTCAGCCACGATGAAGGGTAAGAACCCTATTGCTCTTCTTAAAACAGCGCTCACCCTTGGGCGCGGTGTTATGGCGGCACGTCGTTTGTTAAAACAAATAAAACCAGACTTTGTACTTGGCTTTGGTGGTTACCCAACATTTCCCCCTTTAATTGCGGCCGGTCAATTAGGCATAAAAACGGGCCTTCATGACCAGAATGCGGTGATGGGGCGAGCGAATAAAATGCTTGCTAATCGTGTTGATGTGATTGCGACTTCTTTTCGTGAAGTGAAATATTTACCTGAAACTTGTGAGCATAAAGTGCGATTAACTGGTAACCCGGTTCGGGGTAAGGTTTTGGCTGTGAAAGATGTGCCTTATCCAAAACTTGATTTGCAGTTGATGGTTGGCGACACAAGTGAAATAAATGGCACAAGTGGTGCGGAGAAATTTAAGATTTTGATTTTTGGTGGCAGTCAGGGGGCGCGATTTTTCTCTGACTTTTTTCCAACGGCTCTTGCTGAACTTGATGAAGATCTGAGGACAAAGCTTTCTGTTGTTCAGCAATGCCGGGCTGAAGACCTTGATCGGGTGCGTGCTCTTTATCAATATTCTGATATAGACGCCAAATGTGAAGCCTTTTTTGATGATTTGCCGCGTGAAATGAGTGCTTCTCATTTGGTTATTTCACGTTCTGGCGCGTCAACAGTTGCTGAATTGGCTGTTTGTGGTCGCCCTGCCATAATGGTGCCGCTTCCGCATGCGTTGGATAATGATCAGCTTTTAAATGGGAAAATGCTAGAAAAAGCTGGTGCAGGTTGGATTTTAGAGCAAAAAAATATCACAATGGCAGGCTTTCATAGGCAATTAAATGAATTTATGCTTGAGCCTTCACTCTTGCAAATGGCTGCGAATGCTGCCAAATCGGTGGGAAAAGCCAACGCAGTTGTGGAATTGGCTGATTTAGTGATTGAATCAGTTTAGTTTTTTTGTCGTTGTTTAGTTGTTTGTCTACCTAAGCTTTTGTTTGCATTTATGGTGCCACCTGACTAGATCTAATGAATTGGCAAAGTTGATTTTTAATTGCGCTTCAGTTGTACTTTCTAATGTGCCTTCTGTTGCAGACAAGCAACCGGCACTAAGCAACCGCACTTTTTAGTTGCGCTTCAGTTGCCTACAAGCAACCGCGCTTATTTTGAGGGATTTTCACATGCGACTGCCTTTGAATATTGGCTCTTTACATTTTGTTGGTATGGGCGGCATTGGTATGAGTGCCATTGCTGAAATATTGCTGAGTATGGGGTATCAGGTTCAGGGCAGTGATATGAACAGAAATGCTAATGTGGAACGTTTGGTCTCTAAGGGGGCAAAAGCGTTTATTGGACATGAAGCGTCTCATGTTGAAGGGACATCAGTTGTTGTTGTTTCTTCTGCCATCAAAAATGATAACCCCGAACTTGTAGCAGCGCGCCAAGCTGGAATTCCGGTTATTTTACGTGCTGAAATGCTAGCTGAGTTGATGCGGCTTAAATCTTCAATCGCTGTAGCGGGGACGCATGGCAAGACAACGACAACCTCTTTAATTTCTGCCGTTCTTTGTGCAGGCACCATTGACCCAACTGTCATTAATGGTGGCATTATCCAAGCCTTTGGTTCTAATGCGCGGATTGGTCAAGGTGAATGGCTGGTTGCGGAAGCGGATGAATCTGATGGAAGCTTTTTAAAGCTGCCAGCACAGGTTGGAATTATTACTAATATTGATCCTGAACATATGGAACATTATGGGGACTTTGAGGGTGTTAAGGCGGCATTTAAGCAATTTGCATTACAGATCCCGTTTTATGGGGTTACTCTAGCAGGTATTGATCACCCGGTTGTTCGAGAATTGGTGGATGACCTTCGAAGTGATGAGAGCTTAACATCCAAAAAAATTCTCACTTATGGCTCACCTGCAAACGCAGATATTCAGCTTGTCAATTGTATTCCAGGCTCTGGTGAGCTGACATTTGATTTGGAATTTTCAGAAAATATGCGTGGCGGTGCTCAGACTGTAACCGGATTTAAACTTCCAATGCCGGGGCATTATAATGCTTTGAATGCAGCCGTTGCTGTGGCGGTGGCTCATGAAATAGGTGTTGAGATTGCAGATATACGTGACGGCCTTGCTGGGTTTTCTGGGGTGAAGAGACGTTTTACTCATGTTGGCTCTGTTCAAAATTTTGACTTATATGATGATTACGCACATCACCCGGTTGAGATTAGTTCTGTTCTTGGGGCTTCAAAATCTTCTACAAGTGGGCGGGTGATTGCGATTATGCAGCCTCACCGTTATTCGCGGCTACAATGTCATTTTGAGGACTTTCAAGCTTGTTTTGATGATGCTGATATTGTTGTGATGGCACCTGTTTTTGCAGCTGGTGAAGACCCGCTTGATGGGTTTGACCATAAAACTTTAGGTGCTGGTGTGGCGGCACGTGGCAATGATGTTCGTTACGTTCATCATTCGAGTGATTTGGCACCTTTATTAAGTGAAATTGCTGAACCTGGAGATTTAATCATTGGTTTAGGTGCAGGTAGCATTTCAAACTGGATGCATAATTTGCCAAATGAATTAAAAGAGGTTGCTGCTTAGTTTGTTGTTCTTCTCAATTCTTTTACCTCTCGTAAGCATAATTTTCTCTGTTCTAGTTGTTAGAGGTTTTATCAAAAGAGTTTTAGAGACTCTTGTTTTTATATTTTGTCGAGTTGAGTTTATTTTTTGCGCTAATAGAAGCGATCACGTTCCAATTTGGAGAGATTAATGGGGTTTGAAGATCATTTAGAGAGCTTTCAAGAGGCAATGCCAGAGTTGAGAGGACGACTTAAGGCGAACTCGCTTATGTCAGAAATTACCTGGTTTCGGGTCGGGGGACCTGCGCAGCTATTATTTACCCCTGCGGATGAAGCTGACCTTGCATATTTCATGAAAAACAAACCCGTTGATTTGCCAATCACTATTATAGGGCTGGGCTCTAATTTGTTAGTTAGAGATGGTGGGATCCCTGGGATTGTTGTGCGCTTAGGACGTGGCTTTAATTTAATTGAAGCTTTGGATGACAATAAAATTAAAGTTGGAACTGCTGTCCCAGACATGAAGCTGGCACGAGCTGCTGCTGAGCACGGTGTTGCCGGACTTAGTTTTTATCGTGGTATTCCTGGCTCCATTGGCGGGGCCCTTCGTATGAATGCAGGGGCGCATGGCGGGGAAACTCGTGATTATTTAGTTGAAGCGCGGGCCGTTGATTATGATGGCAATATTCTTACTTTTACAGCCGAGGAAATGGGGCACACTTACAGAAATTGTGCCTTGCCAAATCATTTCATTTTTACTGAGGCTGTGTTTAAAGGACAACCGGGCTCAAAGGAAGAAATTGAAAAGGCTAATGCGGAAGTTGTTGCTTATAGAGAAGAAAAACAACCAGTTAAAGATAGAACTGGCGGTAGCACGTTTAAAAATCCTCCTGGGCATAGTTCCTGGAAGCTCATTGATGATGCTGGTTTAAGAGGTTTTAAAGTTGGTGGTGCTAAAGTTTCTGAAAAACATTGTAATTTTTTAATAAATGAAGGTGATGCTACAGGAACGGATATTGAAACTCTTGGAGAGACCGTTCGTAAACGTGTTTTTGAAAAGAGTGGCGTTAAGTTAGATTGGGAAATTAAACGTCTGGGTGTTGCTGACGTAATGGGAGAGGATTTGGCCCAATGATTGATGAAAAAGCCCAAGTTGCGGTTTTGATGGGTGGTTGGTCTGCTGAGCGAGAAGTAAGTCTTGCTAGTGGTAAGGCGTGTGCTGAAGGACTTCGTTCTGAAGGATTTACAGTTACTGAAGTTGATGTACAACGAAATATTGCTAGCGTTTTGGAAGAGATGAAACCGGATGTTTGCTTTAATGCTTTGCATGGCCCATTCGGCGAAGATGGGTGTATTCAAGGAATTTTAGAGGTTTTGAATATTCCTTATACTCATTCGGGTGTTTTGGCGTCTTCAATGGCGATGCATAAGAAGGTCGCAAAAGACATTATTGCTGGTGCCGGTGTTCCTGTTGCAAATGATAAGGTGGTTAAGCGCGGAGAAGCAGCATTGGGGCATTTAAAATTACCCCCTTATGTGCTGAAACCTGTGGCTGATGGTTCGAGTTTTGGTATCTTTATTGTGAAAGATATGGATGTTCCGCCCCCAGGGGCAGCTATATTGGCTGCTGGCTTGGAAGATGATGACATGCTCGTTGAAGAATTTGTTGGTGGATTAGAACTGACTTGCGGTGTTTTAGGGAATAGAGCGCTTGATGTGACTGAAATTCGCTCTGAAGCTCATGATTTTTATGATTATGATGCTAAATATGCACCAGGTGGCTCTCAACACATTATCCCTGCAGAAATTTCATCAAATATTTACCAATTCATACAGAAATGGACTCTAACAGCCCACACTGCACTTGGGTGCAGAGGTGTGAGCCGTGCTGATTTTCGGTATGACGAGAAGAAAGATCTTCTTGTTTGTCTTGAAGTGAATACGCAACCAGGTATGACGGCAACATCATTACTCCCTGAGATGGCTGAAAAAGCTGGGTGGAGTTTTGGTGAGCTTGTTCGCTGGATTTTGGAGGATGCATCTTGCAATCGATGATGAATAGAGGGAAACGGTCACATTCTGAAACGTCAGTTTCGGAAAGCCTGCCTTCTATTGGTTGTTATGTTAAAGATGAATTTGCTGAAGAATATCATATTGCGCCCTCTTCGGAGCGCTATATGCCTCAAACGTCCAAAAAGAAGTCTTTTGGACGTTTTGGGTTTGCTTTATCCTTTTTCATTATCATTGCAGTTGGTTTGTTTTTTGGTTTTCGCCGCCACATACCTGATGATTTTGCTTTTTTGACTGTTGCCCAGGATTATGGCCAACGATTTGTGTCTCTTGTTCAATTCCCAATTAAAGAAGTCCATATAGCTGGGCATAAATTTACGAAGGAAAAAGTGATTATTGAGCGTCTTGGTGACGTTTGGGATCAGTCTCTTGTTTCGCTGAATACTTTTGAGGCACAGCGTAAAATTGAAAGTTTACCCTGGATTTTGCGAGCTGATGTACAACGTGTATTTCCACATGGCTTGAATATTTATGTGGAAGAGCGCCAGCCAATTGGTCGTTTTGTTACTCTTTCTGGTACTTATGTATTTGATAAGCTTGGCGTGATTGTCGAAAGAGTAAAAGTTGGCTCGCATTTTCAACTTCCAATTTATGAAGGAAGCGGGGCACCTAAGACTGCAAATGATTTGCGCGAAATTTTGACAAAGTTTGATGATCTACAACCTCTTATTGTTCGTTTTCAGAGAGTTGATCAACGTCGATGGACTCTGATTTTGCATAATGAAATGAAAGTTTTATTGCCAGAAAATGGGCTAGAAGGAGCTTTAAGTCGGTTGCGGGCCTTACAAGCTCAACATAATATTTTAAACCGTGAACTGGCTCATATTGATTTGCGGCTAGGGGATCGGATTACTTTACGGCCGAAAAAAAGTAAAAATATAAAAATTTTTTCAAGAGATGAAGATATTTCTGTCGGTAAAACGACTGGTAAAGATAAATTATAGTTTGTTCTCCTCTTTTGTGAGGTAAAGTTTTCTCTTGAAATGGTATTAAACAGAAAGTTGAAGCACTGTGTTTGGGCGCTCGAAACAAGCCAGTAAAATGGGCTCTACTGTTGCGGTTATAGATCTTGGAACCACCAAATTTACCTGTTTAATCGGTGAATGGGTGGACGGGGCTATGCCTGCGCAGCTTTCTGGTCCTTTATCTGCTCCATATGCAGGTGGGGCATCTATTTCTCCTGATATGAATGACGATGATGGGCATGTTCAAGGGTATGGTCAGCGCCCGCTTGGGTCTGTATTGCGGATTATTGGGTTTGGTCATCAACGAGCTAGGGGCATGAAAGCTGGCGTTCTTATTGATTTGGATGCTGCTGAAAATGCTGTTCGTGATGTTGTGAGCCAGGCTGAGAAGATGGCTGGGCACCGGGTTGAGAATGTTGTTGTTTCAGTTTCTTGTGGACGTCTCCAATCTTTAAATTATACCACGAGTGTTCGATTAAACGGAAGTGGTGTTCGCCCCTCTCACATTGATGAAGTGATGGTGGCAGGGCGCGATTATGCTGCTGAAGATGGACGAGCGGTTCTTCATCTTATGCCACTTGGTTAT
>JAJFHW010000159.1 GCA_021775385.1 Hyphomicrobiales bacterium
TCTTTCATCGCTATTTTTTCGATTTTTTTTGCCCACTCTGTTATTTGATAGAAATATTTTTTATCCTCATCTTTTTCAAACCAGGTATTAAATATAGCTTTTGGGCCAAACTCATTTTTTAAGGCTTGCTCTACTTTAAAATCGGATTCTTTTGCCTGTGTTCTTTCCTCCTTAATAGAACGTGTCCATAGATTCTGTAAATCTTTCATTTGATTTTGAACCGTTGTATTTGAATCTTCTGCATTTAATTGAGATAAAATAACTGGGAGTATACTGTCTAGAGTATAACCATAATTGGGGTTACCCAGCTCTCCTCCTTTTTTGCAGAGTTCAGCAAGGTACAGACTGACAATGTGGGGGAAGTCAGATTCTCTCAGCGCAGATTGATTTACCCAAACTCGGAGAGGGCTTTTTTTTGAGGGCGTATTTAAGCTTTCTTGGTAACTAAAAGGGAGGTTAGAAGAGTTTTTATGCACTTCCTCTAAGGGATTAAATAATATTAAATGGCTGTTTAATTCGTTAAAATTAAGTGCTGAAAAAGAGGAAGAGAGCAATAAATTGACGGCCTTTTTTAGAATGCTGAGTTGCAAAAACTCTTCTTTGCTTGGAGTTATGGGGATATGGCTTCCTTTTAATTCTATTAGGTCGGAGATTTTCTCCAAGCCGATTTCTGAAAAATAGTGAGGACATAAAAGAAACCCTTTTTCCTTAAGTTCTTTTCTTAAATCTCCACTTAGACTTTTTTCCTCTTCAGCAAAATATTTTAAAGGAAAAATAACTTTCTGTTTTCGAGAAGCAATTTCTGAAACCACTTCATGCAAAAGACATTGTCCTCCTGATTTCGAAAATGGAGCGAAGTTCAAGGATTGATAATTATGCTGTTTTTTAAATGAATCTAAGGCATCCTCTTCTATCCAATGATCTTTCAGTGTCACGAGAGTTTTCAATAAATCGTCAGTTGACATTTCTTTAAGTATCGGCCTCATAATTTCAGACTGAATTTCGGCCATTTCTAAATGAGGACGATCACGCCCCTTTTCTGTCACTTTTTGGTGGCTCCAAAGAGTTAGGCTATCTAAAGCATCTGACCACTTAGGGTCTCCATCTACATTTCTTACTTCAACACGTTGTGTCACATAATAACAATTTCCACTTTGAGTAGGCCCAAGGTATTTAAAACCACCCGCATTATTTTCATAGGTGGCATTAAAATCTTCGTTTCCTGGGTGATAAAAATAGTTTATTCCATCGACGATGGCTTTTACAAAATTTGTGTCACGAGTGGTCAACTCCATAAAATTACCGGGCCTATCTTGAACTTGAGTCAGCCTTCTAAAAAGACTATTACCTCGATCTGAAGGGCCAATAAAAAAATTGTAGTCCCAATCTCTAGAAGAATAATGAATGGTATCTGCAAAACCTTGATTTAAAATAGCCAATGGCAATACTTTGGTTCCTTCTCCATGATTGCCAATTTGCTCTTTTGAATCGACCCCCTTTTTGCTTGAGGCACCTAATTTTTCTAGTTTTTGATGATTATATTCACCTTGGCCTTCAATCCTAATGGTATAGCTAGGTTCTTCTTTGTTTCGATTATTTTGGGTGATAACTAAGCGAACCCCTTCTAATGTTTTTCCATGGGCATCCGAAAAATTTTGCCAAAAATCGCGAGAAGCTTTTTCTCGCCCCCAAGGAATCTCATGTTTTGCAAGAAAAATGGTTTTCTGATCCGTGTTTAATTTAGTTTGTACTTTAGGGTTATTAAGGTCTAACTCAGGATGTTCTGATTTAAATATATTGAGCTTCTTATTTTCAAATTCAAGGGGAACCATAAAATCTAAGGTTCCAAGTAAGGCTTGTTTTTTAATTTTATTTAAATCAATGGCGTTTTCAGTTACTCTTGTTTCAAATCCTGTTACCCCTTTTAATATTTTTATTTCAGAGGATAAAGGAATTTTAGAATTTTTTATTTTTTGATATTCTTTTTCTCGAAGCCTCATATACTTGCCGTAACTTCTTTTAACTTCCCCTTGTAGCCTTGAGGTGTTTTTTTTAATGGTTTCTTGTATTGGAAGCAACTCTTTTTTTAAGGTTTCAAGCCTTTGAACGGTACTATTTTCCATCGATATTTTAGCTTGTTCTAACAATTGGGTAAATTGTTGAAATTCTTCGGGAGATAAATGACTAAAAGCTGGATTGGAAGGCTTAATTTCTCCAATAATTTTCCTTGTTTCCGGGTTTGCTAACAGAGGTATTAGTCGACGGATAAGAGCTTCAGGAGGTGCTTTTGCCAACGAGAATTTATCTGTATTTCCCGAAAACTTAAGTGCGTTTGTGGGGTCATTAATATTTTTTCTCGGTCGCACCGGAAAGGTATTAAAGGTTAAATTAGAGCTTGAAAAAATGTTCATTAAGCAACCCAACCTTTCTCTGCTTGCTCTGTAGAAGAGGCTTCTTCAAGCTGAAAGGATTCTTTCCAAAGCTCTCTAAGATCTTCTATTGCTTGGGAAAATGAAGGATCAGCAGAAGGATTCATTAAAGTTGAAAGCAAAAACTCTTGCCATCGCCTTAAGTTCTCATGAAAGGTAGCGGATTCATCGCCCCCTGTCTGATGTGTTAATTCATGAATATAAACCATTACCGAGTCTTCAAAACTAGAATTGAGGTTTGATTTATTGAGCCAAATTTCTTTTTTGTCAGTATAGCCCCCACATTTTAAATTGTTTGCTTCATCCGCATGAGGTTCAAATAGGTAAATGGGTAACTCCGTATGAGCTTCTGTAAAAATTGGGTGTTCTACATTTAATTTTATAAAATACTGAGCTACTTCTCGTAAAATATTTAATCTTAAAATCCCATCAGGTGTTGGCTCTAAACCGGAATG
>JAJFHW010000160.1 GCA_021775385.1 Hyphomicrobiales bacterium
AGTAACGTTTGAGCCTGTTGTTGTGGCTTCAAAGTCATCAAAGTTGCCGGTTGTTAGGGCAACGTTACCTGTGTTTGTGGCTGCGAAATCATCGAAGTTTACTGTAGTCACAGTATTTGAACTGGTGTTCGTTGCTGTGAAATCAAAGAAACCGTTTGATGTCGTGTCAACGGTACCTGTTGAAGTTGCTGTGTTACCAGCAGATTGTAGCGCTTGACGGGCTGTTGCTTCAGCACTTTCTACCAATTTGGTGATGGCTGAGATGCCTTCGTCAGCTGCTTTAATTGTTTGTACTGCGTTGCCAACAAAATCTTGTAAGCGAGATAGATCGTTTGCACGACTATTCAGTGAACTTGCAGTAAAGAACGCAGTTGGGTCATCCAACGCGCTGTTGACTTTTAGTCCGGTTGCTAGTTTTTCTTGGGTTTTACTTAGAAGGCTTGCAGTGTCTTGCAAAGCCAATAGATTCGAGCGAACTGCACTCGATAGTGTGATATTTCCAGCCATAATACTTACCCTTTCCTAGGTACTAAAATTAGACTCACGCTCTTTCTGAGCGATTAGAGGTACCATAGGATGCTAGAGTTAACTCGAGGTTAAAGCTGTCTCAAAATGATGTAATGCGCTGAAAAATATGAATAATTTTTCATTTTTTAAGCCGAAATTTCGAGAATTTTCATATTTTATGGTGTAGGAAGAGTTAATGAACTGAGCTTTGCAAGCATTATTTAATATAAAATGGGGAGAAGCTCTGTTGTGTAAGAGCTCTAGGATTATATGAGCTGACTACTCACTTTAGTTCTTGCTGTGTAGACCTAGCTGCGTAGATCTGACATTCCGGGGAGGAGTGGTTTGTTTTTATTATGAAATATTGGTTTAAAGCAATCCCATAATAGCTGCTGCGATAACACTGAAAGCTAGAATTGTCGTAGCTGTTACCAGGCTGCGTTCCAGATTCATGATATCATTCCTCCTCTATTAATATCAATTTATGGTTGTGTTTTTTTGTTCTTGATTACAAAAAGTATTGGTTAATATTTAAAAAGATACAAGTCTTTTTTATTTTCCTTTGTTAACAAAGGGTAAGCGTTCTCTCACTCTTCATTTTGTTCCTCAGAAGGGCCGAAACCGCCTCCTGTAGGTGTTCTAATCGTTAAACTGTCGCCTATTTGGACCTTTATGGAGCATGTAGAGCTTAGGTTTATGAGCTTTCCTTCTTTTGTTTGAAGACTATTTTGGCCTTTGCGGCCTGGTTCTCCGCCTGCAATTCCAGGGACTGTTTGTTCTCTATAGCCGGTGAGAAGGGAGACTTCTAAATTCTCTAAGAACTTTATGGTACGGGTTATGCCGTCGCCAGCTGACCAATGCCCTTTTCCGCCGGAATTTTTGTCGATTGTGAAGCGCTCTAATAAAACAGGGTATCTTGTTTCCAAGATCTCTGGGTCGGTTAGTCGTGAGTTTGTCATATGTGTATGGATGGCTGCTGCACCATCAGACCCTTTACGGCCGTTGTAGGGAGGGACTGCTGGAGCACCTGAGCACAGGGTTTCGTAATATTGATGTTTCTCGTTCCCAAAGGTGAGGTTGTTCATTGTTCCTTGTGCTAAACCAAGGACGCCGAATGCGCCATAAAGGCAGTTTGTTACGACTTGACTTGTTTCTACATTGCCAGCAACAACAGCCGCCGGGCTTTTGGGATTTAGGAGAGATTGCTTTGGGATGATAATTTCAACTGGTCGCAGACATCCTGCATTCATTGGAATTTTATCAGCTATGAGAGTTCGGAGGACATAGAGAACGGCTGCTCGAGTGACCGGTTCAGGAGCGTTGAAATTATTTTCAGCTTGCTTACTCGTGCCTGTGAAATCTATGGTGAGTTTTTTGGACTGAGCCTTTGGAATAATTTTGACTTGGACTTGAGTTCCCTGATCCATCTGACAGGTGTAGTGTCCTTTTAATTTTCCTTCATTTTGTTGTTTTTCTAAATTTTCAATAAGACTGTGCACCGCACTTTCGGCTTGGGTTTGAACAAACTCCATGTAGGCGCTGAAAACAGGTTCGCTGACTTCAGTTATTGATTTGCTGAGTTCTTTCATCCCCTTTGCATTGGCTGCGAGTTGCGCTTTTAGGTCTGCAATGTTTTGGTTTGGATTGCGGGCAGGGTATTTATGTTCTGCTAGTAGTTTTTGTACGGCTTCTTCTCTGAAGGTGTCATTTTCGAGGAGTTTGAAATTTTCAATCAATATGCCCTCTTCATGAATGGTTTTTGCGTTTGGGCTCATTGACCCGGGAGCAATGCCGCCTACATCTGCATGGTGTCCTCTTGAGGCAACAAAGGCGACGAGTTTTTCTAGATGAAAGAAGGGGGAAATGACTGTTATGTCTGGTAGATGCGTGCCGCCACTATAGGGCGCGTTGATCATATAGGCGTCGCCTTATTTCATCCCGTTTGGATTTGCTTTAATCACGGCTTCTACAGCTCTGTCCATAGAACCTAAGTGAACGGGCATGTGGGGGGCGTTGGCGATCAGCGCGCCATTGGCATCAAAGATGGCGCATGAGAAATCAAGTCGTTCTTTTATGTTAACTGATTGCGCAGTAGCTCTTAGGGCTTCTCCCATTTGCTCGGCAATGGACATGAAAAGATTGTTAAACAACTCTAGGCGGATAGGATCGGCTTGCTGTGTGCTGATTGTTTCACGCTGTGCGATTTTTGCTTCACGCAGCATGGACATATTCCCCTCTTTGGTTTTGGTGAGAGACCAGGTTTTAGGAATGAGAATGGTTTGATGCTCCGTAATCAGGAGGGCTGGACCTTTGATCTGTTTTTCTTCTTGGGATGTTTTGTTTTTTTCATCATGTAGTGTGGCATGATGCCATTGGCCATTATGATAGATGTTTGTTGTTTCTTGACCGTCGTTTTTTTCTTGCTCTTTTTCCTGTTGTGTCTCTTGTTCCATTTGTTGTTTTGAAGCGATGGTTTCGGTATTTGTTTCAGTTGAACTTGGGTCTATAGACACCTCAACTTCAACTTGTTGAAGAATGATCGGAGTATTTGGTTGAAGAAAACCGAATTGTTTTAAGTGTGCCTGCTCAAATTCTTTTTTCATTTCTTTTGGGTTGTTTGAAGACGCCTTATTTAAGAGGACTGGGATTTTTGTTTCTTGTGCCTGATAGGAGAGATAACAGGTGGTGATCTTTTGAAGTTTTAGCTCTCTATCTTCAACTAAGTTAATG
>JAJFHW010000017.1 GCA_021775385.1 Hyphomicrobiales bacterium
GCTTCTTGCAATTCATGAAGCATTCCTTCATCAGGCCCAACAAAAACCAAATCATGCTGGAGGTTTTTTGTGAGTTTATAAGCTTCAAGCAACAGGTCTGGACCTTTTATCTTATTTAGTCGCCCTAAAAATAGGATAAATGGCTTTCTTGGTAGGCCAATTTCCCCTCTGGCATTACATGACTTATTCGGAATTTTTTGAACATCAACGCCGTTTGGTATAATTTTTACTGACTCTGAAGGCACCCCATATGCCTCGAAATGTTCTGTTTCTAATTGGGTGATCGCAATGCAAAGAGATGCGTTTTGAATAATTTTTTTGCCATACAAAAAATTATAAATGCGTTTAAGGATTTTTGACCTTCCAAATATTGGTAAAGCGCCTGCTGGACAAACAACATATGGTACACCCTGTTGTTGCGCTAAATGGGCAATGATTACATTCAAGAAATTCCAGTGTCCCATTAAGTGAACAACATCTGAATTTTTCACTAATTGTCGTAATTTGTACCAATTAAATTTTGGAATTAAGAAGCGTTTATTTATACAAGGCATTATATGTACTTGAACATCTTCTAATCCTGAAGGAACACCAGCCTCAATACCCATATTAGTACTGAGAAGAGAAACCTCATGTCCCTCTTGTGCTTGATAGCGGCACATCTGAAAAGTTCTATCCGCAGTCCCCCCTCCGGACAGAGAGCAAATATAAGGATTTACATTTAAAATTTTCATATTGCTTTAAGTTCTTACCACTCGAATTCTTAGGTAGCTAGCAAAGTAAAAAAACATCCTAATTTCCTAACAAGGCAAATCAAATAAAATCACATCTGGCATTAAACATGTGACCGCCATTTCCTGAAATTGCAGCAAAGAGTGGTACATAACTCTGGAACTTTACAGAGATTACCCACCATGGCAACTTCGTATCAAAGTCAGATACTATAAACCCAATAGTTAAAATGGATATCAAAAGTATATTTTTTTAAGAAAATTTATTTTTACTCAAAGGGTCATTTCTTAACCGTAAATAATTAACTCTCAAACCAATTACCCAGACATCTAAGCTTAGTGAAGTCGATGCTTCAAAGTCTAAATCAACACTATCAGTTTTTCTCCTAAAAAAAACTGAAGCACTCCTGCTCTGCCGACAATTCAAAATGCATGACTGTTCTCTAAATCAACATCCTAAACTGATGCTAGCCCAATCTAACAAAGCTTGAAATAATATTTTCCATTATGGAATTTCTTCCGTTCATAAATATTGCATTTTTATCAAGTCGAAAACATTCAAAACAGAGTCCTTCATCCAGATCTCCGTCAAGTTAATATCAAGTAATATTAATAGTATACATCCGTTTATTCACACCCAATGCAAGCTAAACGACGTTCATTTACTTAATTAAACATTGTTGATCCAAGAATGGTCACAAACAATTCAAACAAAGGTCACACCTGCAATCTAAAAAACTGAATTAACGATAGATACTGACAATTACTTGAATAGAAATATTTGTTTTTGAGTGAGATATACTTGGTAAAAATTGCGATCTTTATAAGGGATATAAAGATTAGTAACGGGGGAACTTAGTAATGAATGGAAAAATTAATGGTCTCGTAGATGCTGATCAAGGTTTTGTTGACCGATCTATTTTCATAGACCCTGAAATCTACAAACAAGAATGTAGACAGGTATTTGCAAGATGCTGGCTGTACTTATGTCATGAGAGTCAGATACCTAAGCCTGGCGATTTTTGTACCACAACAATGGGAGAAGACCCTGTTATTGTATGGCGGAATGAGCAAAACAAAGTTAAGGCATTCCTCAACATTTGCCGCCATCGGGGCAACCGCCTTTGCCGAGCGGATAGCGGTAACGCAGGTGCCTTCACATGCGCTTACCATGGATGGACATATGGCTGTAACGGGAATTTAAAAGGTGTCCCCTATCAAAACGCAGCATATGGCAACAAATTCAATAGAGAAAAATGGTCCTTAGTAAGCGTTGCCCAACTTGAAAGCTATAAGGGTTTGGTTTTTGCAACCTTTGATCCTTCCGCCCCACCGCTTAAAGAGTATTTAGGTGAAATGGCATGGTATCTCGACGCGCTCTTTGATCGACGTGAAGAGGGAGTAGAGGTTCTTGCCGGTGTACATAAATGGATAGTACCTTGCAACTGGAAGTTCGCTGCAGAAAATTTCGGTGGTGATAGCTATCATGGTCCTTGGTCGCACCGCTCAGCCATGAGTACCAATTTCAGCGCACGGCGCCCCCGAAAATCCGATATACATAGATTTCATCTTTCTACAAAAAATGGTCATTGCATATTAGGCCGACAACCCGAAGATACCTCAGATGCGCCTGAGGTCGTAGCCTATGAAAAAGAAGGACGCCCGAAAGTTAGAGAGCGTCTAGGCCCTAGAATCGATGAAGTCAGACCTTCGGTTATGACAGTTTTTCCAAATCTTTCATGCAATCGAGGCACAGCTAACTCCATTAGGATGTGGCACCCGCGCGGTCCAGATAAAACAGAAATTTGGTCATGGGTCTATGTCGATAAAAACGCGCCTCGCGAAGTCAAAGAGGCAACTCGCCTTGCAAGCGTCAGAAGTTTTGGACCAGCAGGAACCTTCGAACAAGACGATATCGACAATTGGCAAGAATGCACGCAAACCGCACGCGGTGTGGTTTCAAGAGACGTAAAACTCAACTTGCAGATGGGATTAGGTGAAGAGCGCTTTGACGAAAAACTTGGAGCTTGGACAAGTGATTTCAGCTTCAGCGAAGCAAACCATCGTCAATTCTATCGCCGTTGGGCAAATTTGATGGAGGCAGAAAATTGGTCAGAACTATGAGTTTAGAATGCCCAACAGCGAAACGCGAAGTGGCACATGAAATCGAGCAGTTTTTATACAAAGAGG
>JAJFHW010000161.1 GCA_021775385.1 Hyphomicrobiales bacterium
GACGAAAACTGACGATAAGATTATCAGCACACTGGCTGGAACCAGCTTGGTGACTAAAGATGAATTGAAAAAATTTCAATTTGATAGTGCCGCAGGTTTCTTAGCTGCTGTTCCTGGTGTGAATATCCAGGAAACTAGCGATGATCCTGGTGTTGCGATTAATATTCGTGGGCTACAAGATTTTGGCCGTGTGAATGTTATGATTGATGGTGCACGGCAAAATTTCCAAAGGTCTGGTCATAATGCGAATGGTCAATTTTATTTAGAGCCAGAATTGGTGAAAAAGGTAGATATTGTTCGTGGTCCTGTTTCGACTATTTATGGCTCTGGAGCTATAGGTGGCGTTGTTAATTTTGAAACAATTGATCCAGCAGATATGCTTCGCCATGGAGAGACATGGGCAGCTAGTATTAAGGGACAATATAGCACAAATGATGAGGGAAAACTTGTCAGTGCGATTGGGGCTGTAAAAGCGACTGATACTGTGAGCATGCTCGCCAACTTCGTGTGGCGTGATCATGAAAATTATGAAGACGGCAATGGAATTGAAATTGAAAATTCCGATAAACAACTTGTTTCAGGTTTGATTAAAGGCGTTTTTGATTTTGGTGTCGGGAATCAATTAAAGCTTGGCTACATTCATAAAAAAGATGAATACACGACAGGTTTAGTTAGTGATGCAAATCAACAAGACACTGAAGCTGAGGATCAGACTTTTTCTGCTAAATGGACTTATAATCCGAACGGTAATGATTTAATAGATTTGAATGTTTCTGGTTATTTTACTTCGACAGAGTTGACCCAGACTAGACTTGAGACTTTAACAAAATCAGTTGTCGTGTTTCCTCCATTTGGACCACCTTCTTTTGTTGATCAAGTTGTGACCCCTGCTGGGAGTAAAGCAAAATTTGAAGTCGATACTATTGGGTTTGATATATTTAATTCTTCACGTTTTTCATTAGGACAATTTAATCACACCCTGACTTATGGTGGAGATTATTTTAAAGATGATGTGTCAACATCAGATCCTAATGGTAGTGGTGACTTATTTACACCTTCTGGTGAGCGTGAAACTTATGGTTTTTATATTCAAGAAAAGCTTGAATATGGAGATTGGTTAGAGGTTGTAGCGGCGCTTCGTTATGATAGTTACGAATTGTCTGGCAATGGTTTTAATGTTGAAGAGGACCAGGTTTCACCGAAACTAACAGTTGGGGTAACTCCAGTTAAGGGCATTCAGTTTTATGCCACTTATGCTGAAGGGTTTAGGGCTCCGGCAGTTTCCGAAACTCTGCAAAGTGGTATTCACCCTGTACCGCCAGAATTTGATATTATTCCGAATGTTAATCTAAGACCAGAAACAGCTGAAAATATTGAAGGTGGTGTCAACTTTTCTTTTGATGAAATTTTCAATGAAAAAGATGTTTTTAGGGCTAAGGCAACTATTTTTAGAAATGATGTCGATGATTTTATAGAGAATAGAGTTGTTGGTTTAAATCCAGCTACCTGTTTTAACCCTTTTAATGGGACGGGATGCGGCCAGAGCCAATATGTAAATATTACGAATGCTCGTCTTGAAGGCTTTGAACTTGAAGCGACTTATGACAACAGACAAATGTTTGTTAATTTAGCTTACACTCATGTACGCGGTGATGATTTAACTAATGGGCAGCCACTTAAGTCTATTTATCCGGATAAAGTTGTGGCAACAGTTGGCTTTCGTTTTCTTGAAGATAAGTTGACCGTTGGTGGACGTTGGACTTATGCGGATGCTCAAAATAGAGTACCTGATGCAGTAAATCCTAATGATCTTAGTATTGATGAAACTCCTACACCTTCATATAATTTAGTGGATTTATTTGCGACATATGAAGTGAATGAGAATTTCTCAACGGCGCTCACTCTCAATAATATTTTTGATGAAGATTACCGTATCCACCGTCATGAGGATAATGAGGCGGGCTTTAGTGCTAAACTTTCAGCAACAGTGAGGTTTGGTGGTTAGTTTTGAGCGCGGGGGACAATGACATACATTCTTTACCTTCATTGGATTTAGAAGAAACTCGGATTTACTATCAAAACAATCTGGGTTTCTCCATTGACCATGTGGATAAAAATTATTTGACTGTCTCTCGGGCAACTATGTCTATTAAATTTTATTTAACTCGTGACGAGCAGTTACCACTAAAGACAACTTGTACGATTTGTTCTGAAAAAATTGATATGTTGTATAAGGAATTTGTTACACGAAAAATTTTGGGTTTAAGTAAAGTGAACGCTTATGAAATGAAAGCCGTTCGTGAGTTTTTTATCAAAGACCCTCATGAAAATTTATTGAGATTTAAGACCACCTAAGTTTTTAGAATAGTCAGTTATTATTTTTTCTATTCTAAAAATAGAGTGACTGAAACAATTTGTGCAGTGTTATTGTTTTGGTCACTCTATTTGCAATTCTCCTTTGTTCACAAATATTGTTGCAGATAATGCAGTTCGGTTCATTTGCTACAACCGCTATAATTTCTTTTTGTTTATTATAAGTAAAAGGATAATGCTCGTGTTTATTGCGATGAATAGATTTCAAGTGATTAAAGGTAAGGAAACTGACTTTGAAAAGGTTTGGCAGGGAAGAGATAGCCGGTTAAGTGAAATGGCAGGATTTGAGGAATTTAAACTTCTTAAAGGTCCTGAAAAAGATGAGCATACGCTCTATTCTTCATTTACGATTTGGAGTTCTAAAGAAAACTTTGAATCGTGGACAAAGTCAGAACAATTTAGAGAAGCCCATAAAAACGCTGGACAGAATGATAAACTTTATTTAGGGCATCCAAATTTTGAAGGTTTTGAGCCGGTTCAAAATATGTCTTGATAATTTATAAAACCACTTAATTTCAGTGTTAAAATAAATCGTATATTACTTTGTGATATACGATTTATTTAATTTTAGATTACGAATGTTACTCCTTCGGAGGATCTTAGGGGGATGTTTTTTTAGGAGTATGGATAATTTGAGATATGTATACTTTTACGAATGAAGCTGTGACAAGAAACAGTTAAAAGTCAGTACGAGATGTGTTTGTAGTGATGTCCCTTATGTCCATAAATTTTCATTGAATTCAGATGTTCCTATCTCTATGGATTACAATATAGCAGGCCCTGATTTAGAGGTGGTTTTTTAATAAAGCAAATAATTGCTGAAGCAGTAGTTGGAGTGATGACTTTGCTGGTAGACTATCTGAAGGAAAAACTAGGCTTCATGCAATGAATGTTGCGTATGTTTTTCATTGCTTTCACTATGCAGCTGTTTAGGCAGTTTGCTTGATGTCTTGCTTGATGTTTTGGGCAGTAGTTGATCTATAGTTTTGCGGAGGACCTTCATTGCTTTTGAGATATCATCCGAGGGAACAGACGAATAACCAAGCAGGATAGTATTGTCGGCTGCACTATTGTTTAAGTCTATTGCCGCGCCGCTTTTTAGTGAATAAATACCGATATTTTCGTTTCTTGCTTTCATCTGAATTTCTGTGGCTGTTGGAAAGTCATCTGGTAGATGCCAGACAAGATGTAGTCCGCAATCAAAGCCGCTTACTGAAGTCTCCGGGAAATGCCTGTCAATGCATGAGATCAGGCGGTCTCTTCTTCTTTTATAAAGTTTACGAACTCGGCGTAAATGTCTGTCAAATTCACCCATCTCTAAAAACTTGGCCAGCACTACTTGTTCGAGCCAAGGTTGCCCGTTATTCATAAATGCTTTTGTTTGTCTTGCTGTGGTATTGAAGGGTTTGGGAGCCACTGTGTAACCTAGGCGAAGGCCGGCTCCAAGTGATTTGGAAAAAGTGCCAAGATAAAAAACGCGCTGGCTGTTATCAAGCCCAGAGAGAGAGGTTAGTGGTGGGCCATCGTAGCGGAAATCACCGTCATAGTCGTCTTCAATAATATAACTATCTGTTGCTTGGGCCCACTTTAAGATTTGTGAACGTCTTTCTCGAGACAGTGTTGCCCCTGTTGGAAACTGATGAGAGGGAGTAACAAACACTATGCTGGAATGGTCAGTTGGAAGTTGATCTACGACTATTCCGTCTTCATCCACAGGTATTGGGATAACTTCAATGCCTAGGCTTTGAAATAAAAAGACGGCACCTTGATAACAGGGATTTTCAACATAGATCTTTTTGTAATTATTTTGTAAGAGCCGATAGACTAGATTCAAACCATCTTGTGAGCCACTGGTAATTATGACTTGTTCTGGATCGACTTCAATTCCTCGTGATCGTGCTAAATGTTCAGCAATAGCTTTGCGTAACACTAATAACCCTGCCGGGTCACTGTAATCTGCTATATAGAGGCCGGATGAATTTAGAGTTTGAATGAGTAGCTTTTTCCATATT
>JAJFHW010000162.1 GCA_021775385.1 Hyphomicrobiales bacterium
GTTGTCCAGCGCGCACTTATTCACGTGCAATCATCTGGTCGTGAGGAAGTAACAGGGGCCAATGTTCTTGTTGCTATTTTTGCCGAACGAGAAAGTCATGCGGCATTTTTCTTGCTCGAGCAGGATATGACCAGATTTGACGCTGTAAACTATATCAGTCATGGCGTTGCAAAACGTGGTGATCAATCTGAAACACGCTCAGTAAGAGGTGTAGATGATGATGCCACAACAGTTGAAAGTACTGAAGATCAAAATAGAGAACCAGACGTTCTCGAAAATTTCTGTATAAACCTGAATAAAAAAGCCAGTGAAGGACGGATAGATCCTCTTATTGGCCGTGAAATGGAAGTTAAACGCACCATACAAATTCTTTGTCGGCGTCAGAAAAACAATCCGCTATTTGTTGGCGAACCTGGTGTTGGTAAAACAGCCATTGCCGAAGGCTTAGCTCGCCGGATTGTTAATAAAGAAGTACCTGAAGTTTTACATGATGCTGTGATTTTCCAGCTTGATATGGGCTCACTATTAGCCGGCACCCGTTATCGCGGTGATTTTGAAGAACGACTAAAGTCGGTCATCAAGGAAATTGAAAAAGCTCCAGGCTCAGTTTTATTCATCGACGAAATACACACTATTATTGGGGCCGGCGCCACATCTGGCGGCGCAATGGATGCATCAAATCTCTTGAAACCGGCATTAGCCAATGGCGCAATTAAATGCATTGGCTCTACAACTTATAAAGAATTCCGAAATTATTTTGAAAAAGATCGTGCAATGGTACGACGCTTCCAAAAAATTGACGTTGAAGAGCCAACTCCAGAAGATGCAGTGAAGATACTAACTGGCCTCAAGCCTTATTATGAAAGTCATCACAAGGTTGAGTACACAGATCAAGCCATTCAAGGCTCAGTTGATTTATCAGTAAAATATCTGCATGACAAAAAATTGCCAGATAAAGCTATTGATGTGCTTGATGAAAGCGGCGCAGCACAAATGCTGGTTCCGGAAGAAAAACGCCTAAAAACCATTGGCATCAAAGAAATTGAAGAAACAATTGCTGTCATGGCACGGATACCACCAAAGTCTGTGTCTAAATCGGACACAGAAATCTTGCGCAATTTAGAGCGTGACTTGAAACGTGTTGTTTACGGCCAGGATCAAGCAATTGTGGCGTTGTCATCTGCAATTAAACTATCTCGCGCAGGTCTGCGCCAACCAGACAAACCAATCGGTTGTTATCTGTTCTCAGGTCCAACAGGTGTTGGTAAAACTGAAGTTGCGCGCCAATTAGCAGATACCATGGGCGTGAAAATGCTCCGGTTTGACATGTCTGAATATATGGAGAAACACGCAGTTTCTCGTCTGATAGGTGCACCTCCAGGTTATGTCGGTTTTGACCAAGGCGGTATGCTAACTGATGGAATTGATCAGAACCCACATTGTGTTCTCTTGCTCGATGAGATTGAAAAAGCTCACCCGGACATTTTCAACATCCTGTTGCAAGTGATGGATCACGGCAAACTAACAGACCACAACGGCAAAGCAGTCGATTTTAGAAACGTCATCTTGATCATGACATCTAACGCAGGCGCAGCTGATCTGGCCAAAGCACCAATAGGCTTTAACCGAGATGAGCGCACCGGAGATGACCAGGAAGAACTAAACCGGATCTTTAGTCCTGAATTTAGAAATCGTCTTGATTCAATCATTCCGTTTAGCAGTTTGTCTGAAGACACAATTTCGAAAGTGGTTGATAAATTCATTTACGAATTGGAAGCTCAACTAGCAGATCGCTCGGTTGCTTTTGAGCTGACAAAAGAAGCAAAATTCTGGTTAGCGAAAAAAGGTTATGATCCTAAGTTTGGTGCAAGGCCTCTTGCCCGCGTTATTCAGGAGTATATCAAGAAACCACTGGCAGAGGAGTTGCTGTTTGGTAAGCTTGAAAATGGTGGCACTGTTGAAGTTCGCGTAGAGGGAAAGGGGGCTGTTAAAGCTCTGGCCTTTAATTATGTGAGCCCGCAAACGGCTAAAAAACCAGCTGCGCCAAAAACAAAACCAGCAGCTAAGAGAAAACCTCGAGCAAAAGTCGGTGCTGTTCCAGCATCTAAGAAAACAACAACACGGCGTAAGCCAACCGCGAAAAAGACAACACCTCGCAAACCAGCAGGTAAGACAAGAAAAGACGATACATAAAACTGATATGTTGCTTTGGCTTAAAATGGCGTATCAGTGAAATTGCAATAGTCTTTAGTTTAAAATCTTGGTACAAAACATGGCGTCTGTTTCATAGCAGACGCCTTTTTTATTGGTAATACAAACATAAATTCTAAAGCATTTTAGATAAGCAGGCCCATTCCTCTGGTTTTAAGTGATAAAAAATGAAAGCTAATCATAGGCAGTTCTTTTTTGAAGGAACAAGAACATCTTTTTCTCCAGCAGGTATGATCCTATTCATTACTTTCTTTGCTTATGGAGCATTGGTCAGTGGAAGCAACTTGCCCCTAGAGGTAGCGATAGGGCTAACAATTTTTGTCTTTGCCATCCCTGGTCAGGTAGTCCTTGTAGATGAAATTGCAAGAGGTAGTAGCCTGATAACAGCAGCCATCGTGACAACGTTCACTGCAATAAGGTTGTTGCCATTAACAGTCTCAATGCTACCAGTTGTTCGCAATGAAACCACACCTAAATGGATGGAAGTCGTTATTTGTCATTTTGTGGCGGTAACTGTTTGGACGCAGTCCATGGTGGTGCTACCAACTTTACCAAGAGAGCAGAGAGCATCACATTGCTTGGGGTTTTGTTGTGGTTTGATGGTTTTAGTAACGATTGGAACATGCCTCGGTTTTTACGCCGCTCACATACTTCCAAAAAATATAGCTGCGGCTACATTGATGGTAACCCCAATTTATTTCTTTCTTTCACTATTTAATACCGCAAAAGTCAGAGTAGAACAACTAGCCTTTGCATTCGGCACCATAATCGCTATTCCACTGATTTTTATGGTTCCTAATTTTTCATTAATTGGATCAGGTCTCATTGGCGGAACATTGGCATATCTAATCGGTAGAAAAGTGAAAAAGCATGATTAATGATAGCTCGTTATATCTCATAGTACTAATTGGAATCATAGCGACAGAGCCTTGGCGTTGGGCAGGGGTGTTTTTATCAAAAGGCGTAGATGAAGACAGTGAAATTATCAAATGGGTACGAGCAGTTTCAACAGCACTCATAGCAGCGCTTATCATGCGCTTACTACTAACACCGCCAGGCATGCTGGAGGCAACGCCAATCTCCATCAGAATTTTGTCACTCATAGTTGCAACAATAATATTCTTTGCAACGGGCAAAAAACTTGTGCTTTCAATAGGCGCAGGTTTAGTCACCTTCTTAACGCTGCTATATCTCTCAAATTATATAAATCTCACATTATAATTTAGCTGAACCTGCACCCGAATTTGAGCACGTGAGTTATGCATTCAAAGCGTCTATATATTTAGTAGCATGAGTTTTTATAAGTTCTGCATCAGCCATTTCACCAGTATGACCTTTCAAAACTATTCCATCATATCTCGGAATAACATGAAAATGAGTATGAAAAACAGATTGACCACCCGCAGCATTATTAAATTGTTGAATGGTAATACCGTCAGCTTGAAATGCCTTCATGCCAGCGCGAGCAATAACTTGTACAATTGAAATAGTATGTGACAAGCTCTCACTTGAAGCATCAAGCAAATTCACTGATGGAGATTTTGGAATGACTAATGCATGACCGTCAGATTGCGGCATAACATCCATAATGGCTAGGGTTTGATCATCTTCATAAATGACATTTGAAGGAATTTCTTTGCGAAGAATTTTAGCAAAAATGTTATTATCATCATAATTCATCAGATTAAGTCCCATAATTAATTTTGTATTGGTTGTTCTAAATTTAAGAGGTCAGTCATTCGAAGATTTAAAGGGAAGGTGCTGCTTCAAAGCGTCAGTTCTCAAATCCACAAAACGTTCTTCATCAATGAGAAAATCTTTTACAGCAGTGCGCAAACCATCATGCAATATGAAATGGGCTGAATGTGTTTTCTGTGGGCAGTAACCCCGTAATAATTTATGCTCACCTTGAGCACCAGCTTCCACACGGTTTAGACCTTTAGCAAGGGCAAAATCAATTGCCTGATAATAGCA
>JAJFHW010000163.1 GCA_021775385.1 Hyphomicrobiales bacterium
AACGATTCCGGGCACATCAAATAGGCTTAAAGGCCTGAGCCGGAGGCTATCTTCTCGTGCTTGTTGCATCATTCGTTAAAACTTCAATCTGTCCTTCAGAGCGGTCTCTTTTCACGAACTAGTTTTCTTACGAAATACTTGTAATGCTCTAAACTTTGTAAAAATCATTCATTTTTCTAATTTCAGTAATCTTCAAGACAATCTAGAAAATACAGTCTAGCTAGAAAATGCGGTCTAGAAAATACTGTCTAGAAAATACGGTCTAGAAAAAAAGGGAGACTAATTTAAGCCTCCCTTAGATATTCTATAAATTTAGACGTCAACATGATTCGCGCAAAGTGATTTATTTGCCTTCATCAACAGAAACAAACACTTTTCCGTTTCTGCGTGTACGGAAAGAGACATTTCCTTCACGCATAGCAAAAATCGTATGATCTTTACCCATGCCTACACCTTCACCTGGGTGCCACTTAGTTCCACGTTGACGAAGAATAATGTTCCCAATGATAACCTGTTCACCACCAAATTTCTTTACGCCAAGACGGCGACCGGCGGAATCGCGACCGTTATTGGAAGAACCGCCTGCTTTATTATGTGCCATGAGATTTTCCTTCTCAAAATATTGGGCTCAAATCTTAAAAGGCCCAGATAAACTAAAATTATAATTTTAAAACTAAAATCAATGTAAGTAATTGTTATAAATACTTATTTCTTAATGTCAGAAATACGCACAACAGTTTGATGTTGGCGATGGCCTTTTTTCCGACGATAATTGTGGCGGCGCTTCTTTTTAAAGACGATGATTTTCGCAGCCCGGCTCTGTTCAAGTACTTCAGCAGTAACTTTAGCACCTTCAACAAGCGGTGCGCCAATGACAGTATCGCCATCTTCGCCAACCATTAAAACTTCAGTAAATTCGATTTTATCACCGGCTTCGCCATCAAGTTTCTCGATTTTGAGAATATCATTTGGCTCAACACGATATTGTTTGCCACCGGTTTTGATTACCGCATACATATAAATAGTCCTTTATCTGTTTCGCATCCTGTGGCGTCACTATCAACCTTCATAAAGGTAATACGTGAACTTTTACTCTAAGCTAGCTTAGAGATGATATGGAATCATCCAATGAATTGGTGGCCTCGGACAGCGCTTTTGCTTGCAGCATACAAAATATGCCACGAAAGCGCCGAATATAGGCAAATAAGAGCTTTTGTCAATAGTTTCTTGGGGCTTAAACAGTTTTGGTTGGCATTAAGTGAAAGTAGCAAAGAACCAATATTTCTAACTTACCAAATTGCTTTTTAAAATTCAGCTGATAATTTGATTTTTATCAGTAAATTAAAGCTGCCATCTAAGGAGTTTTGTGTGACCAGTTTTTTTCTTTTTGCGGCTATTTTGCTCTTTGGCGGGTTCACAGCAGGCATCATAGCCGGGCTTTTTGGCGTTGGCGGTGGGGTGATTTTAGTACCCGTATTGTATGAAGTATTGGGCTTGGCCGGTGTTGATGAGGCCATTAGAACCCATATGGCAGTTGCAACGTCTTTAGCTGTTATCCTGCCAACAGGGATACGATCGGCTATGGGGCATCATGAAAAAGGGAGTATAGATTGGAGTTTTGTGAAGCTAAACGCTCCTTTTATCGTCATAGGCGTAGTGATTGGGACTCTTACCGCTAGAGAAATTGACGGAACACAATTACGTTTAATCTATGCGGTGATGGTCTTAATTGTAGCTTTTTTTCTGATTTGGTCTCGTCAGAACCCAAATATACGATTTCCCTGGCCTGCTAACTGGGTCACCAGGCTTTACGGTGTGCTAACTGGATGCCTATCTACTTTGATGGGCATTGGCGGCGGGATATTTACTACAAGTTACATGATAAGCTTTGGTCGCTCCATTCATCAGGCAGTTGGAACAGCGGCAGCTATTGGGCCAATCATAGCTCTTCCTGCTATGGTTGGGTTTATTTGGGCAGGTTTTGACAACTCGCTTTTGCCAAAAGGTTCCTTAGGATTTATTTCATTAATTGGCGCTGTTTTAATTCTACCAGCCAGCCTCATCGCAGCACCCTGGGGAGTGAAGCTCGCGCACAGATTAAGCAGAGCTCATCTTGAGTTGATGTTTGCTCTGTTTTTACTCACCGTAGGGCTTAGATTTTTCATATCTGTATTTGAATGAGTTGAAGATCTAATTAAACGACTAGCGTTGAAGAAAAAAATCTATGGCGCTCCAGCATTCATTGTAGGAGGTGAACTCTTCTGGGGCAACGACCACTTGGAGCGCGCGATATCTTATTTTAAATAGCGGCGGTTGCTAGTGGGCAACTGAAGCCACACAAAAAAGGCGGTTGTTAGTGGGCAACTGAAGCCACACAAAAAAGGCGGTTGTTAGTGGGCAACTGAAGCCGCACTAAAAAAGGCGGTTGTTAGTGGGCAACTGAAGCCGCACTAAAAAAGGGTGATAGATGAACTGGTCAAACGCAGCATTAAAACTCACCATTGGTGTCGGCTCCATGGGCACAACAGCAATTGTTAGCGATGCTCTCGTTGAATGGATGGGACTTTACGCAATGATAGCTATCATCCTCGTACCATTCTCTTTGCTCGTGTTTTTTAAAATAGGAGAGTTAGCAGACTGGATTATCAAACTTGCTCACCTCATTGCTGTTTTCTGGTACAGCGCCTTAGTCAGCTATGCAGTCTACCTCATGCAAGCCCGCGGGCTTCAAACATCCGATGCAATGATCAGCGCATTCATGGCCATTGGATTTGCCCCGGTCATAATGGTTATATGGAATATGTATAAAGGGAAGTATGACGGCACATATGATGTTTGATAAGAAAAGTTTCCGCTTCTACCTCAGTGCTAATATTAACACCACAATCATTTGCGCAAATGTAGTTGATTATTTTGCGCTAGTGTAGAATTAAACTGTATATTTAGTCAGAATTAAAGTGATTTTCAGACAAAGAGAACTAACTTACAGTATCATCGAAATCTGGACTAGAAAAAGAAAATGTTTAGCAAGAATCTTACTAATGAAAAAATAAAAGAAATTCACGATGCTGCTATAGAGGTTTCTGATAGCGATGAAGTATGGGCAATCTTAAATCCGCTAATAGAGGCGCAAGAATCTAATGATGTAGCTGCTGATGCTTTGATAGATGTTATTAGTAAAGCGCATTTAAAAATTGAGCAATCAATTGATTTATTATCAGATATTTATGACGCTCATAAAGATAATGACGATATGGTCATTCTTTTGGGCAGCGTAATGGAAGCGGGTAGGAATTTAGATTATTTGAATGATGCTTTTCCTGAACATCCTCTGTTTTTTGAGATAATAAAGCGCCTTTCTGAAATGGCTTTAGTAACCAAAGATAGAGAGAAAGAAACTCTTATTATTGAGGGACTTTCATGTACTGCGCGGCTTATGGGGCGTCAATACGACAGTCTTGCGGAAAAGAGCTATGTGCGTTTAGTTGAATTGCTCCCAGATACTCCTTGGGCACATTACAATCAAGGCTTATTTTTTAAAACTAGAGGCCGCTTTGCTGAAGGTGTAGACGCCAACTTAAAAGCAATTGAGCTCGCCGATGAGCCTAGTGATAGTTATCAATGGAATTTAGGGATTTGTGCTACTGGATCAGGCCAAGGTGAAATTGCACTAAAGATCTGGAAAGAAATAGGGCAGAATATTGAATTAGGCCGCTTTGACCTTCCTGAAGGAGAATATCCGTCATGCAAGATTCGACTTGCTGAGCGCCCTCTATCGGAGCGAGATGCAGATAATGATACCCCTGGATTAGAAGAGACTATTTGGATTGAACGTCTAAGTCCTTGTCATGGAATTATTCGAAGCGTTTTATATCAGGATTTAGGTATTGATTATGGAGATGTTATTTTATTCGATGGTGCTCCTATCACATATCATAAATACGGAGATCAACAAATTGCTGTCTTTCCACACCTTGCAACAATAAAAAAGAATAACTATCAGATATTTGATTTTGCTGGAACACAAGCATCTGGAGGCGAGCTTGATGATATAGGCAGCCAGTTAGAAAAAGATGCTGTGATCTATTCACATACAGAAAATTTCTCCGTTCTATGTTCTACATGCTGGTGCAATGAAGAAATTGATCATGAGCATAAAGAAAGCGAAGAGAAGTATGTTGTAACCGGACGCATAGTTATACCTTCAGATATTAAACCGAAAACTATTTTAGAAATCATTGATAAAGCAATAGAAGGTGCCCCGGAAAACAGAGTGTTTTCACCAGACCTCTGCCGAGCTGCTGGGTTAGAAGACAGAGCCAGACTAGAAGAGCGTAGATATAATTTGTTGTGCAACACGGTAGAATAATTTTTTTTCAATTATACTGAATGTTTGCTACTGGCACTTAGTAGAAAAAATCAAATCTATGTTCATGAAGAAGGAGCTCAGCCCTTTTCGGGCTG
>JAJFHW010000164.1 GCA_021775385.1 Hyphomicrobiales bacterium
TTTTGATAAGAACTGGATTGATGCACCGCTTCGCGCTGGTAAGGCGCAAGGGGCTTTTTCTCACCCGACAGTTCCTAGTGCGCATCCGTTTGTTCTTATTAATTATCAAGGTAAGCCACGAGATGTGCAGACTTTGGCTCATGAGTTGGGCCACGGTGTGCATCAGGTTTTAGCTGGTAAACAGGGAGCTTTAATGGCACCGACACCGCTGACACTTGCTGAGACGGCGAGTGTGTTTGGTGAAATGCTTACTTTCCAGGCTCAATTGAAAAAGGCACAAAACGATGTTGAGCGGCAATCTCTTCTAGCTGCTAAAGTTGAAGACATGATCAATACTGTTGTGCGGCAAATTGCGTTTTATTGTTTTGAGCGTAAAGTTCATGAGGCACGCCGAGATGGTGAGTTAACAGCTGAGCAGCTAAATGAATTTTGGCTTGATGTGCAAAGTGAGAGCCTTGGTCCGGCCATTCGGTTAACCGAAGGTTATGGGACATATTGGAGTTATGTGCCTCACTTCATACATGCGCCATTTTATGTTTATGCGTATGCCTTTGGTGATTGTCTGGTGAATTCTCTCTATGCGGTTTACGCTGAGTCAGAGGGCGGGTTTCAAGAGAAATATTTTGAAATGCTGAGTGCAGGGGGAACAAAACACCATAAAGAATTACTCGCACCCTTTGGACTTGATGCAACTGACCCTTCTTTTTGGGATCGAGGTCTATCAGTAATTGAGACCATGATTGATGAGCTAGAACAGTTAGATCAGGCATGATGAGTTATAGCTTTTGTGCTGAGAACTTGTTTGAAATGCTTAAATTGCGATTTATAATTAAAAATTAGGCTAAAGTTCTAAGCTGTTTCGGCTCTATCTGCGTTATTTTGTAGCAGGCTAAGGCTTGCGAAATGGCTGGTAGGTGATTAAAAAAGGGGACTTGTCCATTATAATCACGTAAGATTGGCGTATTATTACGCATAATGGGTGATTTCATTTGAACTCAGATTTGATTATATGTTTTTATAAATTGAATTTGAGCGATTTTTAAGTTGTACTTGCGTGATGAAGTCAACTTTTGAGAAAATGTAAAAAATAATAGAGGGTTGTAGAAAATGAGCATTGATACGTCTAATGGCCATCCAGCAATGGATTATGCTGAACATGAGCGTACTTATAGTGGATTTATTAAAGCAACGATTTATTGTACAGTTGCACTTATTGCGCTTATGGCTGGAATGGCGTTTTTTCTCGTTTAATACGGGGCCATTTGAACTCTAGAATTTGTTATTTGTATGACTTGATGGCGGCATTGCTGTTGTCGGTGGCAGGAATTTTGCGTTCGTTATTTTGATTTTGGTTGTCTTTAGAACTTAATTTTCATAGACGCATTAATTTTTGAAATTTTAATTTAACTTAAGAATGGAGCCGGTGATGGTTACTATTGCCGTTCCTGTTGAAGGTGTTGGCGAGCCGCGTGCAGCTATCTCACCTGAGACGGTGAAAAAATATATTGCCCTTGGGTGTGATGTTCGTATTCAAACTGGTGCTGGTGTACCCTCTAATATTTTAGATGCTGAGTATGAAGAAATGGGAGCCTCTATTGCAGGTTCTTTATCTGAAACAATCTCAGGTGCTGATGTTGTCTTGAAGGTTTTAAGGCCAACACAGGAAGAAATTGATCTCATGAATGAGGGAACGATTGTTGCAGCAATCTTAAACCCACATGATGAGGTTGCTGGTATCGAAGCGCTAGCTGCTAAGAAGATTAAGTCATTTTCTATGGAGTTTATGCCGCGGATTACACGCGCTCAATCTATGGATGTTCTTTCGTCGCAATCTAACCTTGCTGGTTATAAAGCGGTGATTGATTCAGCAGCTCACTTTACACAAGCTATGCCAATGATGATGACTGCTGCGGGTACTGTTCCTCCAGCTAGGGTATTTATCATGGGAGCGGGTGTTGCTGGTTTGCAGGCCATTGCGACAGCTAAACGGCTTGGCGCGATTGTAACAGCAACAGATGTTCGACCGGCTGCTAAAGAGCAAGTTGAGAGCCTTGGTGGTAAATTCGTTGCTGTTGAAAATGATGAATTTAAAGAAGCTGAGACATCTGGCGGTTACGCAAAAGAGATGTCTGATGATTATAAGCGTGAACAAGCTGAGCTTGTTGCCAATCATATTAAGAACCAAGACATTGTTATTACAACAGCACTTATTCCAGGTCGTCCTGCCCCTAAATTGATTAGTGCTGACATGGTTCGCTCTATGTCTACTGGCTCTATTATTTATGATATGGCGGTTGAGCGCGGTGGTAACTGCGAGTTGGCAAAACCAGGTGAAATCATCAATGAAAATGGTGTTCTTATCATGGGGCCGTTAAATATTGCTGGTGCATTGGCCGGTAATGCAACAAGTCTATATGCGAAAAACCTATATAACTTCCTGGCTTTGATGATTGATAAAGAAGACGGGTTGAAAATCGATTTTGAGGATGAAATTATTCAGGGCACTTTGGTGACCAATGATGGTAAAATTGTTCATCCGAGATTAACAGGGGAGACAAGCTAATGACTAAGACAGTTCTTTCATTACTGAGCTTCAGATGCCCACTAGCATCCGCTCATAAGCATATTGCATTTTTAGTGAGTTGTGTTGTCGCAATTTTGTTGAGCACGAGTTCAGCCTATGCCGCTGGCGCTGGGTCTGATGTGAGCTCATTCACTTATTTGTTCGCAATTTTTGTGATGGCGATTTTTGTTGGTTATTTTGTGGTTTGGGCCGTGACGCCTGCGCTTCATACACCATTGATGGCTGTAACAAATGCGATTTCGTCAGTGATTGTTGTGGGCGCGCTTTTGGCGGTTGCTGTTGATAGCAGTGGCATTGGTGCTGCAAATATTTTTGGGTTTTTGGCACTTATAATGGCGTCGATCAATATTTTTGGTGGCTTCCTTGTGACCCAACGCATGTTGGCCATGTATAAGAAAAAGGAACGCTAGCAGATTATATCTGTTTATTTAGGTGTTTTTTATTTTTGCGCTCCTTGTCATTGTTTGCATGGTTGCGTTTAGAGGATTAATTTTATGTCTCCAGATCTAATTGCTTGTCTTTATTTGGCTTCGGGTGTGCTCTTTATTTTAAGCCTTAGAGGCCTTTCTAGCCCAGCTTCATCGCGTCAGGGTAACTTTTTTGGTATGGTTGGTATGGCCATAGCGATTGTTACAACCTTGGCTGCTGCTCCTTCAATTACCAACTTGTCTTGGCTGATGATTTTAGCTGGACTTGGTATTGGTGGTTTTATCGGTGCGATTATCGCTAAGAAAATACCGATGACTGCTATGCCGCAACTTGTGGCTGCGTTTCATAGTCTTGTTGGTTTGGCTGCGGTTTTTGTGGCAGCAGCTGCATATTATGCGCCGTCAGCTTTTGGCATTGGCGAGTTTGGTGCGATTAACGCTGCAAGTCTTGTTGAAATGTCTCTTGGTGCTGCGATTGGTGCTATTACATTTACTGGCTCAGTTATAGCTTTTGCTAAGCTTGATGGCCGGATGTCTGGCTCGCCGATCATGTTACCTGGTCGTCATATTATTAACTTGGCGCTGTTCTTGGGCATGATTTTTCTTATCTATATGCTCATTATTGGGCAAACTGAATTTACATTCTGGGCGCTTGTTGTGACGGCATTGGTGTTTGGTATTTTGATTATCATACCTATTGGCGGCGCTGATATGCCGGTTGTTGTATCAATGCTTAATTCATATTCTGGTTGGGCGGCTGCAGGTATTGGCTTTACGCTTGGTAATGCTGCTTTGATTATTACGGGTGCTTTGGTTGGCTCATCTGGTGCCATTCTTTCTTACATTATGTGTAAGGGTATGAACCGCTCTTTCATCTCGGTTATTCTTGGTGGCTTTGGTGGTGAAGCTGGTGGACCGGCTAGCGATGATGGTGTGCAGCGCACAGTGAAGCAGGGTTCTGCTGATGATGCCGCCTTTATCATGAAGAATGCTGGTAAAGTTATTATTGTGCCTGGTTATGGTATGGCAGTGGCGCAAGCTCAGCACTCACTTCGCGAAATGGGCGATGAGTTGAAAGCTGCTGGTGTTGATGTATCTTACGCTATTCACCCTGTTGCGGGTCGTATGCCTGGTCATATGAATGTTTTACTTGCTGAAGCGAACGTTCCTTATGATGAAGTGTTTGAACTTGAAGATATTAACAGTGACTTTTCTCAAGCTGATGTTGTTTATGTCATCGGTGCGAATGATGTGACAAACCCTGCTGCACTTGAAGACCCGCAATCACCAATTTTTGGTATGCCGGTTCTTGAAGTTTGGAAAGCTGGAACTGTGATGTTTAACAAACGCTCACTTGCGTCTGGTTATGCTGGCATTGATAACACTTTGTTCTATCGTGATAATACAATGATGCTACTTGGTGACGCGAAGAAAATGACAGAGAATATTGTTAAATCTCTCTAACAACAAGCTAGCTTGCTTGTAGGGATGATTGAAAAATTAAAGCCGCTATCGTAAATGCTCGATGGCGGCTTTGTTTTGTCTTATTCTTTCTTCAGTTTAGGGCCAGGCTTCAATTTAGGGCCAGGCTTTAGTCTAGGGTCAGGCCCCTAGGGCCTTTGCAGATGTGAGTTATTTACGGTGTCATGTTTAATGCTGTGTGTTTGAGGGATTAGTCGTATATGGCAAATTTTAAGTATATTAATAGACGCCCTGAGTTTTTTGAGACTTTAAGAGAAAAAGCCCAAAAAAGCACAATAGGGTTTGCACTATTTGAGTTTGTACTTTTTGGGATGAAACAAGCATGGGCTGCTTTATTTGGTGGACTATTGCTTGGGTTTATTTTGATGTCTTCTTATTGGTACCCAGGTTCTGATTATTTGCACCGCTATGATTTTTTGTTTATCGCTGCTCTCTCTATTCAAGGCGGGTTACTTTTATTTAAGCTCGAAACATGGGAAGAAGCTAAGATAATTTTACTGTTTCATATTGTTGGGACGGCCATGGAGGTTTTTAAAACATCCATGGGTTCTTGGGTTTACCCTGAAAATAGTTTGTTTTATATAGGCGGTGTGCCTCTGTTTTCGGGGTTTATGTATTCAGCTGTTGGGTCTTACATGGCAAGGGTTTGGCGGGCGTTTGATTTTCGCTTTGAGGGCTACCCTCCTTTATGGCAAACCAATGTAATTGGTGTTCTTATCTATTTAAATTTCTTTACTCATCATTATTTGCCTGATATTCGCTGGGGCTTGTTTGCGGCGCTTGGAGTTATATATTTTAAAACACGAGTTTATTTCAGGATTGACCGCAATCACTATTGGATGCCTTTGTTGTTTGGCTTTTTGTTGGTTGCGATTTTTATTTGGTTTGGTGAACAAATTGGAACGTTAGCCAGAGCCTGGCAATATCCTAATCAAGCTAATGGGTGGCAGATGGTATCATTTGGTAAACTTGGATCTTGGTATCTATTGATGATTATTTCTTTTGTCATGGTGACTTGGTTAAATCCAATTCGGTCTTTAAAAGATAAATAAAGTTTCGTTGCTTCAAATCAGTTTAGACGAGGGATAATTTATGAGTTGGTGGTTATGGAAAATTGTTTTAGCGCTGTTTTCTCTTTATGTGGGGATTGCGCTGGCACTTTATTTTTTACAAAGGAAAATGGTGTTCTCACCTGACCCGACTTATGTCTCTCCGGATGATATTGAGCTAAAGGGCATAAAGGAAATAGAGTTGAAGACCAAGGATGGTTTGAAGCTTTTTTCTTGGTATGCCAAGGCTGCCGCAGAGAAACCGACTTTGCTATTTTTTCATGGTAATGGGGGCAATGTTGCTAATAGGGAAGAAAAATTCCGGCAACTTATGACGCAAGGTTATGGTGTGTTTATGCTTGGCTATCGTGGGTTTGGTGGGAGTGAAGGTAAACCTTCTGAAGAGGCTTTTGTAAAAGACGCGTTCCTTGCCTATGATTATTTGCGAGATGACGCAAAAATTGATGAAACACAAATCGTGATTTATGGAGAATCGATAGGGTCATCTGTTGCCACGCAATTGGCTGCTCGTGTTGAGGCTCAGGCGCTTGTGCTTGAAGCGCCGATGTCATCTGTTACGGCTGTAGCTCAGTCAAGGTATCCGTATTTAAGAGTGCGCCCGTTTTTAAGAGATCGATTTGAGTCAGATAGACATATTGCCAATATTGCGATGCCACTATTGGTTATACATGGTGATGATGACAGAGTTATACCGTTAGAGTTTGGCGAGGCTCTTTTCAGCGCCGCGGTTGAGCCTAAGCAGATGAAAGTTATCAAGGGTGCTGGTCATAATGATCTTTATGATTACCCTCTTGTTGAAGAAGTTGTTCATTTTTTATCTGGACTAAATACGAAAAAATAAAAGAATAAAATAACAAGTTGTGATTCCACTTTTAGAGATATAGTGCTCTTGATTGTTGATGTCTTGTTACAGCTAGAATTTAAAAAGGTTTAGATTGTTGGTTAACATCGTAGAAAAAATTTCTGAAAAAGTGAATGTTGATCAAGTTGCTCAACTTGCTGAGGTTGCGGCTGAAAAAACATTTTCACTTTCTATAAAACTAGGTATCGCAGTTACGCTGATTATTGCTGGTTTTATATTAGCTCGCCTCGCAGCAGCAGCTATTCGCAATCAATTTGGTACCATTAAAGGAGTTGATCAAACTCTGGTGCCAATTCTTGCTCAGAGCGTGCGGTATGTGATCATTTTCTTTACGATTGTTATGGCACTTGCTAATTTTGGCATTGAAACAACGTCTTTTATTGCTGTGCTTGGTGCAGCTGGTTTGGCCATTGGTTTGGCTTTGCAGGGTACTCTGCAGAATGTTGCAGCCGGTATCATGTTACTGGTTATTCGTCCCTTTAGAAAAGGGGATTATATTGAAGCTGGTGACGTTGGTGGAACTGTTGATGAAACGGGACTTTTCATGACACGTATGCACACAGTGCAAGGTTTGTTTATTGCTGTGCCGAATTCAATTTTATGGTCTAATATAATTACTAACTATAGCCGCATGCCACGCCGCCGCTTTGATATGCAGGTTGGTATTTCTTATGATGCAGATATGGATAAAGCGCGTGATGTGCTTATGCAGGTTTTGCTTGATGATGGTCGGGTGCACCGCTCTCCTGAGCCTATGGTTGTGGTGCGAGCTTTAGGTGCGAGTTCTGTTGACTTGGAGATAAGGGCCTGGACTGATCGCACATCATACTGGGAGTTGAATTTCGATTTAACACGGAAAGTTAAGTTAGCGCTTGATGAAGCGAATATCTCTATTCCGTATCCTCATACGCAAATTGTCATGTCTCCTGAGATTTTAGAAAAGCTTTCTGGTGGGAATAAGCAGGGTAGTGCTTCAGCTTCTGGGACTGATCAAAATAGTAAATCAAAGTCCGGTGGAGCACGACGAGGGAAAAAACCTCGCAATATGCCAGCTTAAGTTTTAGCAGGCATATGCGAGGCTCGATTGAGATTCTAAGCAGTGCTTCAGCTTACCTACCAGTAACTGCGTTATTGTTTTGGGGGCAAGCTAAGGCTCTCATCTTTTTTGTTCATGAAACTGCCGAATATAGCAGCTGCACCGGCCAGCCCGCCGCCGCTGTCACTTGAGACGACTGTGTGGGGAACCAAACGGCTAATCAGACTAACTAGTTCTGGTTTGTTTTGGAGCGTAGATAGAACTTTATCTAACGCTTGCAGGCTGGTGACGCGGTCTTTACCCAGAACATTTGCTTGCGCGCTTTGACCTCTTGCCAATTCTTCTAAGAATTCACGTTCAGCGCGACCTAAGGCTGCTCGCTCGAGCTCTCTTTGGTTGGCTACTTTTACGGCGATTTGAGATTGAACAAGCCTTGGCTGTTCGTTTGCTGTTGCGCGCGCTTGTTCTGTTTCAATGCGCTTTTGTTGGGCGCTTGTTTCTCTGGCGTAAGCTAATGAGAGTTGATCTGCTAATTGAACACGCAAACGAGATAAGAGTAATTCTGGGGGAATGGCTGGTTCGCCGATGCGAATTTCTCTGATTTCTACGCCGGCTTTTCTACCTTCAATTTTAATCAGACTTTCAATTGTTGTTTCAATGGCTTCTCTGTTTTCAATGAAGTCGAGAACTCTTGTTGGCCTGACGATATAGCTCACAGTGCCATCTTCATTTTTTTGAGGAAGGCGAACATTTGAGCCAGCTACGTTACGTACGATTGAGCGAATGGCTGGTGTTAAGATACGATCTTCAATTTGATCGAGCCCGCCGACCGACCCGATAACCACGGGTGCATTTTCAGGACTAACTTGAACAAGGGCTCTAAGTTCAACCGGGATGTCCCAACCTTCCACTTTTACAAAGACTGCGCGGTCAGCTGCGTGCTCTGGGATAATTTCTTTGGTGTTGCGTTTGTTTTGTTGGATATTGCCTTGTTGATCAACGGAGAGGTCTATGTGGCGTTTGGTATAGCCGCCTTTATATTCCCAGGTTTGTACACGGGTGTCGACTAGTGATACTTCATAAGCTTTGTGGTTGAGATAGTAAGCGCCAGGAAAAAGTGGTTCTTTCCAGATGCCAACACAGCCTTTGGTAACAAGTGGAACTGAGAGGGCGCCGCTTGCAATTGTGGATGCCGATACTTTTTCAGAGATGCAATTGATGCCAGGCTTTTTAACATTGGATTTTACGACGCCGACATGACCAGCGGGTATGATTGTTGCCTTGGTGTTTTTTGAAACTTCAACGTCGAATAAATAACGATTAATCCGATAGCTGCCTGGTTTTAATACGGTTTCTTGAGGGCCGCGATGTCCGCCTTTTTGTAGGTATGTTTTCGCGTCCAGCATGGCTGAGATTCTATCATCTGGAATGGCTGGAGCAATGAACATCCCATCTGGCATTGGTGCGCCATCAAGAGAAGTTATTTCACCGTAGCTACCTTCTGGTATTTTGATGGTTGGGTATTGTTCCACATCATATAAAACACGGATAAAAGGACTGAAGTGGAAACCGGGACCAAGGATGCGAGCTTGTGGGCCTTTTTGACCGTCGAGCGCTATGATGCGGCCTTCTGGTAATTCTTCAAATGCATAAATTCTCTTCAGATGACCAACGCGGCTTGCGTCGATGTTTACAAAAGATGTAGAGGCAAGAGAGAAGATGCTAAAAATGATGAGAGCTGCGCCTATTAATTTTGACGAGATTTTTGAAGGTTTCTTCTCATCTTCATCATTCTTTTTGCTAGCTTCTGGTGCTTTCTTGGAAAAAAGATATAAACCAACGGCTAATGATATAAATCCAAGTAAAATCAAAGTCATGCCCGGTGCTCCATTGTATGATGAATAGTTAACTCATTTTATTTCAAGATTAGGCGGCATCATCACTTGATTTTATTAAATAAGTTCCCCCAAAACATGGTTAAATTTTCGTTCTATCTATTACCTTAGCGGTAACATAGAACCTCTTCCCCTTAAAATAGGAATAAATTGGTGTCTGTTAATGTTTTTTGGCTAAAAGATGAAGATTTTTCTGGCTTGGAATGCTCGATTTTTTATTTTAGTTACGTTATATCTTGCCTGAACCATATGATGAGAGAGTGAATTTATGACTGATACCCCTACTAAAGACCGCCCTAAAGATCGTCCGTGGTTATTTCGTACCTATGCTGGCCATTCAACGGCGACAGCTTCAAATGAGCTTTATAGGAATAACTTGGCTAAAGGCCAAACGGGTCTGTCAGTTGCTTTCGATCTACCGACACAAACTGGTTATGACAGCGATCATGTGCTGGCAAAAGGTGAAGTGGGTAAGGTTGGGGTGCCGATCTCTCATATTGGTGATATGCGCACGCTATTTGACGGTATTCCTCTTGAAAGTATGAATACCTCAATGACGATTAATGCGACGGCTGGGTGGTTGCTCTCTCTTTATATCGCAACAGCTGAGGACCAGGGCGCTGACAGAACGAAACTCTCTGGCACTGTTCAAAATGATATTATTAAAGAATATCTCTCTCGCGGGACTTATGTTTTCCCGCCTGAGCCGTCTATGCGCTTGATCAAGGATGTGATCACATATTCTTATAAAGAAGTGCCGAAATGGAACCCAACGAATGTGTGTTCTTATCACCTGCAAGAAGCTGGTGCGACGCCGGTGCAAGAGCTTGCTTTTGCGCTTGCTACCGGTATTGCTGTATTGGATATGGTGAAAGCCTCTGGTGAAGTTGCGCCGGAAGACTTCCCGGCTGTTGTTGGGCGGATTTCATTTTTTGTGAATGCGGGCATGCGTTTTGTAACAGAGCTTTCTAAGATGCGCGCTTTTGTTGATTTGTGGGATGAGATTACCCGTGAGCGTTATGGTGTTGAAGATCCGAAATTCCGTCGCTTCCGTTATGGTGTGCAGGTGAACTCACTTGGGCTCACCGAGCCTCAACCTGAAAATAACGTTTATCGTATTTTGATTGAGATGCTTGCTGTTGTTCTTTCAAAAAATGCGCGGGCGCGAGCTGTTCAATTGCCGGCGTGGAACGAAGCACTGGGCTTGCCACGCCCGTTTGATCAGCAATGGTCAATTCGCATGCAGCAGATTATGGCTTACGAGACAGACTTGCTTGAATATGCAGACATCTTTGATGGCTCAGTTGAGATCGACCGCAAGGTTGAAGAGCTGAAAGCTGAAGCTCGTGATGAACTAGCGCGCATTGAAGAAATGGGCGGCGCGGTTGCAGCTGTTGAAAGTTCTTACATGAAACAAAAACTGGTTGAGAGCAACACAGCGCGTTTGCGTGACATTGAGCTAGGTGACCAGGTTGTTGTTGGTGTGAATAAATGGACTGAGAGCGAGCCAAGCCCGCTTGCACAAGGTGCTGATGGCGGTATCCTCACCATTCCAGACTGGGTTGAGCAAGAGCAGGTTGAGCGCTTGCAACAATGGCGCTCTGATCGTGACCAAACGGCATGTGATGCAGCTGTTGCTGATTTGAAATCTGCGGCGCAAGAGGGCCGGAACATTATGGAGCCATCGATTGCGGCTGCTAAAGCTGGTGTTACCACAGGTGAATGGGGCAACTGTTTGCGCGAAGTGTTTGGTGAATATCGTGCACCAACGGGTGTTGGTAAAGCGGCAAACGTTGATGCTTCTGGTCTCTCTGAAGTTCGCGAAACTGTTGACGCCGTATCTGACAAGCTTGGCCGCCGGATTAAGTTCCTTGTTGGTAAGCCGGGCCTTGATGGGCACTCTAACGGCGCTGAGCAAATTGCTGTGCGGGCGCGAGATGCAGGCATGGAAGTTGTTTACGAGGGCATTCGCTTAACACCTGCGCAAATCGTTAACGCGGCGCTTGAAGAAGGCGTACATGCTGTTGGTCTTTCCATCCTTTCAGGCTCTCATGTGCCACTTGTGAAAGACGTGCTTGAGCGCATGAAAACGGCTGGTATCTCTGACATTCCATTGGTTGTTGGTGGCATCATCCCGCCGGAAGATGCTGAGCTGTTGAAAGCTGCTGGCGCTGCTGCGGTTTATACGCCCAAAGACTTCCAGTTGAATGATATTATGGCGGATATTGTTAGGTTGATCGACGCTAAGAGTGTGGCTGCTTAATTTTTGCTCTTTTTTTCTCTCACGGCTATTTCAAGCGCGAAGTGCGCTTGAGCCTCCGAGGGGCGGCACTCGTGCCGGGCGCCGCTGGCGCGGGACGCCATGTTCGCACGCTCCCCTGATCGGGGACGTGCTACCTTCTTCGTGTAGGGGGATTGGGTTTGTGTTTGGGTAATTTTTGCGGTGCTCAAATATGTCTCAATATTCTGCGCTCCTCAAAATCACTTTGCCTAGGTGGGACGAAAAATCTCTCGTTTTTTTGTCTCTCGGGTAGTGGCAGCGAAGCCGCCGCCCTGCGACTGCGCGGGGCTAAGCCCCGACGGCCATTCGGCCTACGTTTTTTGTTCTGTGTATTCCAGATGCCAATAAGTAGCCTTCACAAGCAACAGCGTTTTTTAGTTGCGCTTTAGTTGCCTACCAACAACCGCGCTGTTCAACTCTTCCCGATGTCGTCCAGGCTTTTTTGTAGGGATAATTTGTCTAGGCTGGCCAGAGGTAGATTTACGAAGATTGAAATTCTTTGCTGGAGCATGCGCATTGTATCTGCGAAGGCATAGTGAATTTCTGCGTTTGTGCCTGTTGCGGCGGCAGGGTCTGGGACACCCCAATGTGCTGTCATTGGTTGGCCTGGCCACACAGGGCAGCTTTCATTGGCGGCATTGTCACAAACAGTAAAAACCACATCCCTCATTGGGGCATCTGGCCCTGTGAACTCTTCCCAGCTTTTTGAGCGATAGTGTGTTGGGTCAAAATTTTGGTTGGTGAGTAACTGTGATGTATTGGGATGGATTTCCCCTTTTGGCATGCTGCCTGCGCTGTATCCTTTAAAGTGTGGTTTTCCTATTCGGTTAATGACCGCCTCACCGATGATTGAGCGCGCGGAATTGCCGGTGCATAAAAATAAAACGTTTTTTACTTCCAGGACCATTTTATCCTCCCATTTTTATTTTATGTGTTTGTTGTTAAGATACCTGAATTGAATATTTACATTACATATGTCATTAATGCTTATGCAATTAAATGCATATGTGTTTTACCGCATATGTGAATTGGTGTATACTAAAAAATGATGGAACAGATTTTAACTTTCAAAACTTTGAGTGATGAGACACGGGTTCGGGCTTTGTTGCTTCTTTCTGGTGAAGAAGAACTTTGCGTGTGTGAATTGGTGTATGCACTTGAAATTTCTCAACCTAAGATTTCTCGGCATATGGCAGCGTTGAGGGATGCGGGGCTTGTTTGTTCGCGCCGAGAAGCACAATGGGTTTATTACTGCATTAACCCAGAGCTGCCCGAGTGGCAGGCACAAATTTTAGGTGCATCAATTGAAAGCGGGCGTTCTGAAGCTTTGGCGATCTCTGATAGAGACCGGCTTTTGGGCATGAAAAACCGCCCTGTTCGGCGGTCATCTTTCAAAGAAACAGCTTAGGGTCTAAACCCAATTAATGAAATAGGCTAAACAGATGATCAATTTAGTGGTCTTTTGGCCGGAAAATCCCGAATTCCATATAAAAAATCTTAGCTATAGCTGTATTGCCCACTAGCTGCGTCACCTGTGACTTTTCTAGGGATGTTGGTCATCTTAAGCTCCATAATCTTAAGCTTCAATACCTTAAGCTTCAATGGTGCTAGATTTTTTAATTGGGTTTAGACCCTAGCCATTTTTGACTTTGCTGGTTTTATTGATCTGTGCGTTTGTAATCCCCAACAGCTTTTAAAATCACGGTGACTGGTTCTGAGGTTTTGTTGGCCCAGTACCAGCCGTGGGTGCCTTCGAAGGGGGCTGTTAGTTTGCCGGATGAGTTGTTGTTGGTTGCTTCTTTATAGCTTTTGAAATAGCCGGTTGTGTCGCCTTTGGGCTCGCCGTGGAAATCAAAAAAGATCTCTTCGCCGTTTTCAGTTTTCCATGAGTAACTAAATGATGCGTCTTTCTCAGCAGTGAATTTATATTCGATGCCTTTGTTGGCTGGTATTGAGATGTTGATGGTCTCCTGCCACTCTATATTCGCTTCTTTGAGGGGAACAAAGAGTTGTTTTTCTGTTTTTGCTTTAGTAGAAGTTATTGATGTTTTATCTAGTTGCTTAGAAATTGGTGAGTTTTGAGATTTTATGTAACTGTTCATTTGCATGAAGAATAAGGCTGCACCTACAACAATGAGACCTAAGTTCACCACTTTACTGAAGAGTGGGAATAGAGTTGTTTTTCGCAATCCCATGATGACGATAAGCATCAGCATTAGTGCCAATAATTGACCAAGCTCGATGCCGATATTGAAGGATATGATATTGGTCAGGAGGTGGTCTTTATCTAGTGGCAATTCTTGCAAAATGGTTGAGAGCCCAAAGCCGTGGATGAGGCCGAGGGCGAAAATCATCAAGAGCATATTTGGTGCTGGGGTGTTGAGATATTTCCGAAAGCCATCCAGATTATGAAAGGCGATGTAACAGACACTCAGCGCAATGATGCCATCGATGATGTAATAGTTTAGCTGTATTCCATTGAGAGTTGCGTAAATTAAAGTGATGGAATGGCCGACTGTGAAAGTGGTGACATATTTGGCGATTTCACCAAAGCTTCTCAAAAAGAAAACAATACCAAATACAAAGGCTAAATGATCAAAGCCAGAGAGCATATGTGTTGCACCCAGCCAGATGTATTGAAGGGTGCTGCCGCCGATAGCTGTTGCTTTTTCAGCGTCTGACATACCGTGAGCGTGGGCAATGCTCATAGTGGTGCTTATAAAAGAAATAAAAATAAGAGATGAAATGAGAAAGGGTAAAATCTTGGAAAATTTTTGCATTTAATCTCTCTAATAGTCTTTTTGACGTTCTTCTATATAATTTTACTCTTTGGTTTTAGCATTTCCAACGGTTTCTATAAAGTTGATAGTTTGTATAAGGTTTCATTTTGGGGTGGATAAGCTGCTTTAAGGTGAGATTTGCCAAATTTAGGCAGATAGCTTGCCAAGTAGCCAGAAAGTGATTTGGTTTCTGTGCGTGTTCTTTTTAAAGTTTCCTTTCTTAACATTAGTTGCTGTGAAGGCCAGGATGATATGCATTGGATGTCTTTAATATGATGACACCTACCCATTTACTTATTGCTGGAGCGGTTCTTTCCAGATCAGGTCTGCAATCGGATATAAATGCGAAAGTTTCTGATAAAAGTGCTGCTCTTTGGGGCCTCAATTTTGCGGTTATTATCGGCGCGCTGTTACCAGATTTATCAATATATATATTATTTCTTTGGGCGAAATTTATTGCTGAGATTTCATCTCATGAATTATGGACTTCCGTCTATTGGCAAGAGCCCTGGCAAACTTATTCAGCGATTACGAACTCACTGCCGCTCTATATGGGGTTCTTCATTGTAGGGTGGTTTATGAAAGTGCGGTGGTTGCAATTTCTTTGCGGAGCGGCGTTGTTGCATTTGGCTTTTGATTTGCCGTTTCATCATGCTGATGCGCACCAGCATTTTTGGCCTATCACTGAGTTTCGTTTTCATTCACCGCTTTCATACTGGAACAGAGATCATTATGGAGATGTTGTCTCTTTCTTTGAGTGTTTATTGGCTTTGTTATGCATCGTTGTTTTGTGGGGGCGGTTTGATAACACTTTGCTCAAGGTTGGTTTGGTATTGGGGGCCGTAAGTTATGGGTTGGTGCCGCTTTATTTTTGGTGGACTTTGTCTTGATTTAGATTTTTATGCCAACTCTTTAGTTTACTTAAGACTAGCTTTTTTGACTTTGTATTGATGTTATATTAGCCATCATTGTTAAGAATGTTGCGACATTTTATATAATCAGCTTTCGCTGTAGAATTAGGTATAATAATAAGAATGAAGACTAAATCGATTGATTTAAAATGTGCGGCTTTTTTGGGCAGGGTAACTGAGTTTTGGCGTAGGCGCCGGCTTCCGGCTGACCTTACTTCGGTTTCAACCAAGCCACTTACATTGATTACGGGTGGTTCTGGTGGCATTGGTGCTGCTTTAGCTCAAGAATTAGCGGAGGCTGGCCATAATATTTTAATTATAGGCCAGGATGAAGCTCGGTTGCGCTCAATTGCAATGCGTTTGCAGGAGGTTGGATCTGGCGAGGTTCTCTCTCTAGCGTTGGATCTTTCAGATTTTAATATGCATCATATGATAGATGGTTTGCTTGAGGCGAAGGGTTACCATGTTGATATTCTTGTAAATAATGCGGGACTTGGAGAGCGGGACGAATTTCTTGAGGCTGAATGGAGTGATCTGGAAACGGTTTTGGATGTGAATGTTAAGGTTTTGACGGCTTTAAGTCATCGATATTTACCTGGGATGACGGTGCGTGGTTCTGGCGCATTATTAAATATGGCTTCGCTTGGTGGTTTGACACCAGGCCCTTATAATTCAATTTATTTTGCTTCTAAGGCCTACGTGATTAATTTTACGGAAGCTTTAGCGAATGAAGTGCGGGGTAAGGGCGTTTATATAGGGGCAATTTTGCCTGGTCCCACAAAAACGGCTTTTCATCATAAGATCGATGGTCAAAACTCATTCTATAATTACCTTCTTTGGAAATTGAAGCCACGATTTGTGGCTCGCTCTGTTCACCGGGCGATGTTGATGAGAGTTTGGCCGATTGTGACACCGGGCTTGTTCTATTCTATGGCTGCGCTTTGTTTGCGTGTTATTCCTGGAAGTATTATGGCGCCATTTATGGGAATTCTTTATAAAAAGAGGTCTTTTTAAGCAATTTTAGTGAGGCATAGCGGAAAGTTAAGGGCTTTGCTTCATGATTGCATTTCAGGCCTTTGACTGCTAAGGCTACACTTTAAAAAATGACCAATAGTTGAGAGAGCAAACTATGATCCCTTTGTTGCAATTTATTGATGTTGTTATCATTGATCTTTTAAAATGGGTCGTGATTATTAGCGTGATTTTAAGCTGGCTAGTCGCCTTTGGAATTGTTGATACTTACAATAACTTTGTACAGTCAGTGATGCAATTTTTGCATACGGTCACCGAGCCAATGTACCGACCATTTCGCTCGCTTGTCCCACCTATTAACGGTGTTGATTTAGCGCCATTGCTGTTGTTGATATTTTTCATGTTTTTACAGTTTGTGGTCATTCGTGGGTGGCTCATTCCTTTTTTCCATCAAGCTAGCCTTTAGACTGTGATAGTTGATTGTCTGGCTCACCTTATAGAGTTACTGATGAAGGCCTGAAGCTTCATATTTTAGTTTCTCCAAAAGCGAGAAAAGATGAAATTTCTGGTTGTGAGCTCCTATTGGATGACCGGAGTGGTGAGATGGTTGTTTTGCGCGTTAAAGTGCGTGCACTCGCTGATAAAGGTTTTGCGAATAAAGCCGTGCTTAAGGTGATTGCAAACTGGCTGGATGTTCCTAAAACATCAATTGATTTGATTTCAGGTTCGAAGGCCAGATATAAGACTCTTTTGATTGAGGGCTTGGGAAAAGAATTAGCTCAAAAATTTGAACAATGTCTCCTTAAGAATGTCTCATGAAGAACATCTTGTAAATAATGTCTTGTAACTAAAGAAAAATCTTAAAAAATTGTATATGAGGACGTGCGATAAATGACAGCTCAAATCATTGATGGCAAACTAACAGCTAAAGCGCTTAGAAGTTCTATTGCCATAGAGGTCGCCAAGATTAAAGAAGCGGTTGGTGTGACGCCTGGGTTAGCCGTTGTGCTTGTTGGCGCTGACCCTGCGTCAGAAGTTTATGTAAAAAACAAAGCAAAACAAACTGTTGAAGTTGGTATGGCCAGTTTTGAACATCGTTTGCCTGCGGAGACAACCGAGAGTGATTTGCTCTCTTTGATTGACCAGCTAAACAAAGATGACGCCGTGCACGGGATTTTAGTGCAATTGCCAGTGCCTGATCATATTGATGAGCGTAAGGTTATTTCAGCGATTGACCCTTTGAAAGATGTTGATGGGTTCCATCCAATTAATGCAGGCCGGTTGGCAACAGGGCAAAAAGCTTTGGTGCCGTGCACACCTGTTGGTTGTGTGATCTTGGCCAAACAAGCTCAAGCTGATTTAACTGGTTTGAATGCTGTTGTTATTGGACGTTCTAATATTGTTGGGAAACCAGTTGCGCAATTGTTATTGCAAGAAAATTGCACGGTGACGGTTGCTCATTCCAGAAGTCAGAATTTATCTGAGATTGTGCGCCGAGCTGAATTAGTTGTGGCGGCAACTGGGCAATGCGAAATGGTAAAGGGTGCATGGATTAAGCCTGGGGCCATTGTGATTGATGTTGGTATACACCGCACAGTGAATGATTTGGGTAAGGTAAAATTAAAAGGCGATGTTGCTTTTGATGAGGTCTCTGAGGTTGCTGGGTTTATTACTCCTGTGCCTGGTGGTGTTGGGCCGATGACGATTGCTTGTTTGCTTAGAAATAGTGTTGTTGCTTGCGCCCGCTTAAATGGTTTGCCTGACCCTATTTTTTAACTCTACCTTGTTCTTTAAATGAGCAGAGCTTTAATTCACCGGTGTTAAATGTAAAAGATTTTTTTAAACCTATTTAGGGCCGTAATAGATTAAATTTGGTTTTCGAGGTCTTCATGCTTATATACACCTTTAAATATATAGATCACTGCAGGCTTTAAGATTGATTAGAACTGAGACTAAATAGATGAACGCCGTTAGCTATATTAAAATGAATGGTTTGGGGAATGACTTTGCTATTTTCGATAGCAGAGAACAGCCCTTGTCTTTGAGCGCTGAACAGGCTGCCTTTGTTGCTAACCGTGAGGATGGTGTAGGCTGTGACCAGGTGATTGTGCTTGAGCCATCTTCTAAAGCTGATGTTTTTATGCGGATTTTAAACGCTGATGGCTCTGAGGTTGATGCTTGCGGGAATGCTACCAGATGTGTTGGGCGGATTGTTGCAGGTGAATTGAACCGCGCTGGGGTGACTATTGAGACAAATGCAGGTGTTTTAATTGCTCAGATTATTGGCCAAGACCAAGTTACCGTTGATATGGGTGCGCCCAGATTTGGTTGGCAGGATATTCCCTTAATGGAAGAGTTCCGTGATACGCGGATGATTGAATTGCAAATCGGGCCAATTGATGATCCCGTTTTACATTCTCCTTCGGTTGTGAATGTGGGGAACCCGCATTGTATTTTCTGGGTAGAGGATGTTGAAGCTCACGACCTTTCAAAATTTGGGCCTATGCTTGAAAATCACCCAATGTTTCCTGAGCGGGCTAATATTTCTTTAGCTCAGGTTACGTCTAAGAATTCATTGCTACTTCATGTTTGGGAGCGTGGAGCTGGTTTGACAAAAGCGTGCGGGACGGCGGCTTGTGCCGCGGCTGTTTGTGCGGGACGGAAAAAACTGACGGGGCGAAATGTTTCTGTGTCGTTACCTGGTGGTGATTTGCAAATTCACTGGCGAGAAGCAGATGACCATATCTTAATGACAGGGCCTATTGAAGTTGAGTATAAAGGTGAGGTTGACCTTTCATAAAGGGACTTTTCATTAAAATGAATTAGCCTGGCTCATGCTGTGGGTCTTGATGGTTACGACATGTTTGAGGTTATTGGGTGTTTGGTTAAATGCAAATGTTCGTAGAAGATCTGTTTAGTTGAGTGAAAATGAGTAAAGCGAGTTAAGCGTATTTAAATGAATAAAAATCCAAAATCTGATGCTCCACAAATTGTGACATTTGGTTGTCGTCTCAATTCTTATGAATCTGAGGTGATGAGCGAACATGCGAGAAATGCTGGGCTTGAGGATGCGATTATTATTAATAGTTGTGCCGTGACGAATGAAGCCGTACGCCAGGCGCGGCAAACGGTGCGCCGGTTAAAAAGAGAAAATCCAGACGCTAAAATTATCGTGACCGGTTGTGCCGCGCAAATTGACCCTCAGATGTTTGATAAGATGGATGAAGTTGATTTTGTTATTGGCAATGACGAAAAAATGAAATCTGAGACATTTCAGGGCCTTGCAACTGAAAGTTCTGAACCTTGCCAGGTTAATGATATTATGTCCGTGACTGAAACAGCTGGGCATTTGATTTCTGCTTTTGGTGGGCGCGCACGGGCTTATGTTCAGGTGCAAAATGGCTGTGATCATCGGTGTACATTTTGTATTATCCCGTTTGGTCGGGGAAATTCACGCTCTGTTCCAGTTGGTGAAATTGTGCACCAGATCGCTCATTTGGTTAGTCAGGGCTATAAAGAGATTGTCATCACTGGTGTTGATATAACCGCTTATGGCCGGGATTTACCAGGGGAGCCAAGCCTTGGAAAACTTTGTCAGAAAATTTTAAAACATGTGCCTGAATTAAAACGATTGAGAATTTCATCAATTGATTCAGTTGAAGCTGATGATGCATTGATGGATGTGATTGCAAATGAAGAGCGATTGATGCCGCATTTACATCTCTCGCTACAAGCCGGCGACAATATGATTTTGAAGCGCATGAAGCGTCGTCATTCGCGTGAAGATGCTATTGCGTTTTGTAGTCAGGTGCGGGAACTCAGACCAAACATTGTTTTTGGAGCTGATATTATAGCGGGCTTTCCAACTGAGACCGATGAGATGTTTGAGAATAGCTTACGTCTCGTTGAAGAGTGCGGTCTTACATTTTTGCATGTGTTTCCATTTTCACCGCGGCCAGGTACGCCAGCGGCTTTGATGCCGCAATTAACAAAGTCTGTGATTAAAGAGCGGGCTGCTCGTTTGCGGTCGCTTGGGAATGAGCGGTTGCTGTTTTATATGGAAACATTAGATGGGCAACCTGTTGAGTTATTAATGGAGCGTGGTCAAATGGGCCGCGCTGAGAATTTTATTGAAGTTCAGTTGGATGGTCCTTATCAGCCAGGGGCGATTATTCGCGCCCGGGTGAGACGACAAGAGGATGGCCAATTGAAAGGTGAGGTTTTAGCATGAGCGGTGACAAGAATAGCAGTGAAAAGGACAATGAAAAGGGTAGAGGCTTGTTTGGACGTCTTTTTGGCGGCAACAAGGAAAAAGACGTTTTAGATGTTTCTTTGACTGAAAAGGTGAGTGATGCAGAGCTTGCTGAACCTATTGTAGATGATGAGATAAATGAAAACCCTTCTTTGACTGAGATAGAAACCGGGAATGAGGTTCAATCAGCTTCTGAAGTGACAGATACACCAACAGAAGAGGACGTTTCGGTTGAGACTGCTGAACCTGTTGTTGAAGCTGTAACTGAACTTGAGAAACCGCAAAAAAAAGGGTGGTTCTCCCGACTTACATCAGGTTTGTCCAAATCGTCTTCAAAATTAACTGAGGGCATCACTAGCATTTTCACGAAATCCAAGTTGGATGATGATGCTTTGCAGGATTTAGAAGACTTGCTTATACAATCTGATTTGGGTGTGGCAACAGCTATGCGAATCACTGATCAGTTGTCTGCTTCGCGCTATGATAAAGAGATTTCTGGTGAGGAAGTTCGGCAAATTTTATCAAAAGAAGTTGAAAGCATACTCAAACCGGTTGCACAACCTTTGGTTGTTGATGCGAAAAATAAGCCTCATATTTTGTTGATGGTTGGGGTAAATGGTGCTGGTAAAACGACATCAATTGGTAAATTAGCGCAGAAATTTAAGACCGAAGGTCGGTCTGTTATGTTGGCTGCGGGCGATACATTTAGAGCAGCAGCTGTTGATCAATTAAAAATTTGGGGCGAGAGAACTGGGGCTGAATTGGTTTCGGGTCAAATTGGTGCTGATGCATCGGGTTTGGTCTATGATGCTTTGGAAAAAGCAAGAGCTGAGAATGCAGATATTTTGATGATTGATACGGCTGGACGATTGCAAAACAAAGCTGATTTGATGGCAGAACTTGAGAAAATTGTTCGCGTTATTCAGAAATTTGATCCAACTGGACCACATGATGTGTTGCTTACTTTGGATGCAACTACAGGACAAAACGCTTTAAGCCAAGTGGAAATTTTTCAAAAAATAGCAGGTGTCACAGGGCTTATTATGACGAAGTTAGATGGCACGGCAAGAGGTGGTATTTTGGTGGCGATTGCAGAAAAATACAAACTGCCAATTCATGCTATTGGCGTGGGCGAATCTATTGAAGATATGCAGCCATTTGATCCGTCTGATTTTGCAAAAGCGATTGTTGGCGTTACTGAATAAAACACGTGTATTTTGATATAAAATACAACAATAACAAGGATTTAGTTGTTATGAAATTGTTTAAACTATTTTTAGAAATGACGCCTTTGGTGATCTTCTTTATTACCTATAAATATATGGGGTTGATGGAAGCAACGATTGCACTGATGATCACCACAACACTCTCTATAATTGTGTTTTGGTTTGTGTTTAAAAAAGTAGCGACGATGCCACTTGTGACAGCTGTTTTGGTGCTTGTGTTTGGTGGGCTGACTTTATATTTCGACGATACATTTTTCATCAAAATTAAGCCGACGATTATCTATATCTTATTTTCAGCAGGCCTTTTAGGTGCTTTGGCTTTTGGCCGCCCTTTAATGAAAACAGTTTTAGGAGAAGCTGTTGAATTAACTGATCGTGGTTGGTTTAAAATGAGCTTGCATTGGGGTTTATTCTTTTTGTTTCTAGCTGGTTTGAACGAGTATGTTTGGCGCAGTTTTGACGAGGGGACATGGGTTCAATTTAAAGCTTTTATGCTGCTTCCCCTAACGTTGGGCTTTTCTATTCTGGAGCTAATCTTTATACGGAATGAAATTATCTTACCTGAAGAAGATAACTCTGATGAAGCTAATTAATTGCAAGAGATCTAGTTTCATCATTATGAAATTCTCATAAAAATTATACAACTTAAGGTTAATTTCTTGTTGACATTGCGCGTGTAGGGAGTAAATATTCAACCTATAGGTGTATATGGTGTTGCCTAGTATCCAATCGAAGTTTTTGTATGGAACTTTGGATTTAGCCTTGAGATATGATGGAATTATTGAATGATCTAAGTATTTTTTGATTTGTTTAATTTAGATTACTTATTCATTATCTATGGATCTTAGTTAAAGACTTAATCTTTATTTTCTTAATGCAATAAACTTCCCTTAAAGTGGGGACTTTTATATATGTTAATTGGTGATATAACTTCTGAAGATAAAGACTTAGAAATTTCTGCAATTCATCTTCTGCATAGAGCAGGACAGTGCGCTGGGGATGTTTTTGGTCAAAAAGTTAAATTTGCTGGACTAACTCCACGTCAATTCACGATTTTAAAAACAGTTGCTAAATATGAAGGGTTAAACCAAACAGATCTTGTTGATCGAACTGGTGTAGACCGGTCAACTCTTGCGGATATTGTGCGACGGATGTTGAACAAGGGTTTAATCAGTCGTAAAAGAATGACGAATGACGCAAGGGCTTACGCTGTTTATATAACAGATAAGGGGCGGGCGATTTTAAATGAAGCTATGCCTGCAGCCGCAGATGCGGATAAGAAAATTTTATCTGCATTACCTGCTGAACAACGTGAGATTTTTTTGGACACTTTGAGTCAGATAGTAGAAACTATACATAGTGCTCGAATTCATCACTAGATCCTGGCGGAGAAGGTTTTACCTTTTGTGATGTTATTGAGCCTGCGGGGAAGGGTGAAGCCTGCGCCAGAATTAATAATAATTTTTGCTATTCGCTTCACCCTTTTTTATCTCTCACGGGCGATGGCTTCTTCTGTGCTTCAGTTGTCCATATAGCAACCGCACTAGCTAGCGCCCTAGCTGACGCCCTGGGAGGGCGCGGGGCTAGGGCCCCCGACGGCCGTTCGGCCTACGTTTTTCACTCAGAGCTAATTGCAAGAATTAGATTTCTATGAATCTAGTTCTTTTCTTTTTCGGTGGTGAAGAGGTCGAGCATTTTTTTATGATGAGTTTCGCTGCGATGCACCCAAAGAACTAAACCGATTAATGTCAGGAATGTAATGCCGTAGCAGGCAATTATAAAGTTTGAATATGGTCCTAGCTCAAGCATTCTTCTTCCTTTTATCTCTTTGTTTCAATTTGTTAATTTTCTAAACGATAATTTCTGGAGCATGTTGATTTTATATGAATTCTCGAAACATGCTCTCACGCATCTGTTTTAGCGAATTTTTTCTCGCATAACCGGTAACCACTTATGCGCAACACGCCTTAGTTTACGAAATGCGCTCTAAATTTTCTTCTTCTTTTCTTGTTGCCTCATATGCGTGTTTGCGTTGTTGCGAGATGGTGCGCCGTCTGTAAATTTCTGCGCGCATGGCTTTCATGTGTAAATAGAAGAAAAGCATTGTGTATGAAAATGCCATGATGAAAAGCGGTATTAGGAAGTCACTTGCCACTTGCCCTTCGAATATTCCTGCTTTTTGGTGAAGAGAGGATTGTTGCCACTCCACTGAATATTTAATAATAGGGAGCAAAACAATGCCGACTATGGCTAGAAGAGCTGTAATTTTGCCGGCTTGTGTTTCTTCTTCAATAGAGCTTCTGAGTGTTATTAAGCCGATAAACAAGAGAAAAAGAATTAAAACAGAGGTCATTCTTAAATCCCATTGCCAATAGGTTCCCCAATCAGGCCGCCCCCATAATGAGCCAGTGACAAGACAGAGAAAGGTAATTGTTGCGCCGAGTGGTGCTGCAGCTTTTGCAGAGACGTCAGCGAGTGGATGGCGCCAGATGAGAAGACCAATGCTAGATGTGGCGACGATGGCATATGACATCATAGCGATCCATGCTGCTGGGACATGAACGAACATGATGATAACCGTTGAGCCCATTTCTTCGTCAAGAGGGGTGCTAAAAAAGGTGATGTAGAGCCCCGCTGCAAAACCTATTATTGAGATAATCGCCAACCACGGGAGAATGACAGAGCTGTATTTTATGAATTGGCTTGGATTTGCTAAAAAATTGAAAAGATTACCTAAGCGGTTCCACAGTGAAGAATTTTCTGTTTTGGTATTCATTTAAATTTTCAACTTCCTTACAATTTATGCAGCTTTTTTGTTTTGAGTATTAACTGCTCATAATTATAAAGATAATTATGAGCAGTTAATACCTTAATTTAGGGTAGATCTTTGGTACTTTCAAATGAAACATTCGTAATGATGAATTTAGGGGCTAGCCCCCTATTTTATGCGTTTATAACATAGTTATGGCTACATAAATTTATTGTAGATTGAACCTCAATGCCCAGGCTGTTGGGAAGGGGGCCAGGGCAATCGAGCTGATAGAAATGGCAGCTAGTAGTGCTAGTGAACTTTCATAATTACCACTTGTGAATAGAAATCCTGTTGTTGTGCTCACACCAAAAATTAGTGTTGGGATGAAAAATGGGAGTATTAATAGAGGTAATAATAATCCTCCTCGTTTTAACCCCAAGGTGAGAGCTGCTCCTATTGCTCCTAAAAAACTTAGAGCTGGTGTACCTATGAGTGCGGACAAGGTAAGAATTCCAAATTGACTTGGCGATAAATTCATTAAGAGACCAAGAACTGGCGCCATTATGGCGAGGGGAACTGCAACTGTGAGCCAATGAGCCAGAGCTTTGGCAATCACAATAAGCTCAAGGGGGATTTCACTATGGCTCATTAGTTCTAAGGTGCCTTCTTCAAAGTCTGTTAAAAAGAGGCGGTCTAGAGATAATAAAAGAGATAAAAGAAGCGTGACCCATAAGGCGCCAGGCGCGATTTGATTGAGTAAATTTTGGTCTGGCCCGATGCCGAGAGGCAGAATGGTGACAACGATCAGGTTGAAGCCTAGGGCAATGCCGATGGTACCTCCTTCCCTGATGCTTAAAAGGATGTCTCTTTTTAAAAGCGCGAAAAAAGCACTCATATGATGTCTTCCCAGTCTTGCTCGATATTTTTGGAGAGCTGAATATGTTGAGTGAACGGAATTTCTAATGGGATGTGGGTGGCAGCAATTAATATCCCGCCCTTTTTCAAATGATCATTTGCTGCGTTTGCAACAATGTTGGCTGACATTTTATCAAGGGATACTGTTGGTTCATCCAGGAGCCAAATTGGGCGTTCTATTATTGACAATCTGGCTAGACCTACTCGCCTTTTTTGACCTGCAGAGAGATAGCCAGCAGGTATATTAATGAGGCTTTCAAGATAATAGGTTTTTATGATTTTTTTGAGGTCTGCGCTTGAGCTGAAAAAAGATTGCCAGAATTCTAAATTCTCCAACACTGTTAGGCTGGTGCGAATGCCGTTTTTGTGGCCAATATAATGGATATGTTCTCTAATATCATCTTCAGAATTTGAGGTCGGATTATTTGCTTTTTTATCTAATTGATAAGTAATTTTACCTTCTAATGGCTCAATGAAGCCAGCTATTGAGCGTATTAAAGTGGTCTTGCCCACGCCATTTGGGCCGGTTAAGAGCAAACTTTCTCCTTTTGTTAAAGAAAAATTTAGACCTTTGATCAGCAACCGATTGCCTCGTTTGAGGCTTATTTCTTCTATTTTTAATGACATTAGGGTTCTTTTAGCTCAAATTTTTATTTTTTGTACCTTAGCGGGCTCAAAAATATATTCAACGCTCCTCTGGAATTTTTTTCTTTTTCAAGTAATTTAGTATCAGCTCTAAACAAAAGAAAAACATGCTGTTTTGCATGATAGGTTTTAGTTCTTCAGGGGCTATCAAATCTATCTGAAGATAAGAGGAGAG
>JAJFHW010000165.1 GCA_021775385.1 Hyphomicrobiales bacterium
CTTAAATAAATAATCATGAGGCAGAAATATGAGTGACATTGCAGGACGCGTCAAAAAAATCGTCATCGAGCACCTAGGTGTAGAAGACGAAAAAGTTGTCGAAAATGCGAGCTTTATCGATGATCTTGGCGCTGATAGCTTAGATACAGTTGAGCTTGTTATGGCATTTGAAGAAGAATTTGGATGTGAAATTCCAGATGATGCAGCTGAAACAATCCAAACTGTTGGTGACGCTGTTAAGTTTCTAGAACAAGCTTCTGCTTAATATTTAAGCATATTTGATGAAGGCCCGGGCATTATTAAAAAAGCTCGGCGCCTTTTTCATTTTTGTTTTTAAAACATAATACATAAAACTTTGAGCCTTTATTAAAGACCGCGCCAATCTACAAAGTCTTAGTAAAAACCTAAGCCTTGAAAAGTTAATTCGGCGTTAGAGGCTATGCCTCTTAATAGGTGAGCGTATATAAAGATTGCTACCATATTAATTGTCTTAAATCATTGCTATAGGTCAATCTTCAATAATGAGAGGGAGGGCAGTCATGCGACGTGTCGTTGTCACAGGGCTTGGAATGGTATCGCCACTAGGTGTCGGTGTTGATCATTGTTGGGAAAGACTAATAAAAGGCGAAAATGGTGCGAAACGCATCGATCAATTCGATGCATCAGATCTTAACTGTCAAATCTATTGCCCAATTCCAAGAGGTGATGGCGAAGATGGCACTTATAACCCAGACAAATATTTATCAGCCAAAGAACAGCGCAAAGTAGATGATTTTATCACCTATGCAATTGCAGCGGCTGAAGAAGCAATTACAGACGCAAATTGGCAAGCAAATACAGAAGAAGACAGTTTTCGCGCCGGAACATTAATTGGCTCCGGTATTGGCGGACTACAAGGTATTGAAACAGCATCCCTCTTATTTGCTGAAAAAGGACCACGTCGATTAAGTCCATTTTTCATTCCTGGCCGTCTTATCAATCTGGCATCAGGTCATGTTTCCATTCGTCACAATCTAAAAGGCCCAAATAGTTCTGTTGTAACAGCCTGTTCAACCGGCTCTCATGCAATCGGTGATGCGGCCCGTCTCATTGCATTAGATGACGCCGATATGATGGTTGCTGGTGGCTCAGAATCTCCTCTTTGCCGTTTAGCTATTGCTGGCTTTGCATCATGTAAAGCGCTTTCAACTCACTTTAATGACACGCCAGAAAAAGGCTCTCGCCCTTATGATCAAGACCGCGACGGTTTTGTGATGGGTGAAGGTGCCGGTATTGTGGTTCTGGAAGAATATGAAAAAGCCAAGGCACGCGGCGCAAAAATTTATGCTGAAATTGTTGGCTATGGCTTATCTGGTGACGCCTATCATATCACAGCGCCTTCAGAAGATGGCTCAGGTGCCTTCCGTTGTATGGAAGCTGCGTTAAAGCGCTCTGGTCTTCATGCCAATGACATAGATTATGTAAACGCTCACGGCACATCAACACCCATGGGTGACGAAATTGAACTACGAGCAGTCGAGAGACTATTCGAAGGGGCAACCGATAATTTACACATGTCATCAACAAAATCAGCTATAGGCCATTTACTTGGCGCAGCTGGAGCTGTTGAAAGTATTTTTTCCGTCAAAGCAATTGAGAAAAACATCGCACCTCCCACATTAAACCTCGACAACCCATCAGTTGAAACAAAGATAGACCTTTGTGCTCACAAAGCGGTTGAAAAGGAAATTAATATTGCCTTGAGCAATTCATTTGGATTTGGTGGAACAAACGCTTCACTTATTTTCAAAAACGTGAATTAAACACCTGAATAAAGCCAATTAAAGCCACAATTTTAAATCGTCGAAAAATAGACTTATTTTTGGTTCTGACTAACAAAATTGGGATAGGATATTATATCGGGCAGTATCAAATTAATCACGCTAAAATCATTGTTACAAATCAATTGTAATCTATGCTAAAGAAGCTTTTAATCTGTCAAATAGATATCTATTGGGTCAAAAATGATCCATCGTCCATTACCCGTTAACAGAGTGAAGAGTAGGCCATGTCTGTAAACAAAGGTTTTGATTGGGATAATTCAGGTGCAAATAATGGTCGTAGTACGACCAGGAAACAAGGGCGCCGTGGTTATGGTACAATGCCGCGCAGCCCAGCAGAAACCTTGGAACCAATGCGAGCAACAGAACCCCCTGTAATTTCCCGTAAAAAAAGAGAATATCATCAAACGCTTGTCTTTATGAGCGGAACATTAACAACGCTTGTTCTGATTTTCATCGGCCTTGCTGCATCATTTGCTCTTGCTAAATACATGTTTGATAAACCAGGACCTCTGCCTCATTCCGACATTATCGCCATTCCTAAAGGAGAGGGCCTAAGCGCTATCTCTAACCGGTTAGAGCGAAAGAATATCATCATAGATAAGAGATTGTTTAAAGCCGCCGTTATGTATTTCGGCGTACAAAACAAACTTAAAGCCGGTGAATATGAGATACCCAAACAATCATCCATGCGCGAAGTGATTGATCGTCTGCTTGAAGGCAAATCAATCCTTCACTCACTATCATTCCCAGAAGGAATGACCAGTCAACAACTCGTTGACCGTATGAATGCAAATACAATCCTAACAGGTGAAATAACAGAAATACCGGCAGAAGGCAGCATGCTTCCTGACACCTATCGTTTCACCAGAGGAATGGACCGCACAGAATTAATCAAACGTATGCAAGCAGCACAAGATAAGTTCATCGACAAAATCTGGAATGACAGGCAAGCAGATCTACCGATTAAAACAAAATCTGAAGCCTTGACACTCGCGTCTATTGTTGAAAAAGAAACTGGTATAGCAGGTGAGCGACCACACATTGCTGGGGTCTTTATGAACAGATTAAATCAAGGTATACGTTTGCAATCAGACCCAACGATTATCTATGGCCTTGTTGGAGGTGTTGGTAAACTAGGTAGAGGGCTTTTTCGCTCAGAAATTGATAAACATACGCCCTACAACACCTATCAAATTGATGGTCTACCACCAACACCAATTGCGAACCCTGGACGAGCAGCCATCCAGGCTGTGCTAAAACCAAAAACCACAGATGACATCTACTTCGTAGCAGACGGTACAGGCGGACATATTTTTGCTAAAACTCTAAAACAGCACCAATCTAATGTTCGTAATTGGCGGCAAATTGAAAAACAGCGAAAAAAAGAAGCTGAAAAAAAGAAACGTGACGAACAAGAAGCAAAAAAACATGATGCTGATAGCAAATCAACTAATAAGAAAAACGACAAATCATCTTTGAACAATCAAGATCAAAAAACTTCCAAAATTAGTTCTAACGAAAATATCTTCGAGAAATTAGAAGAAAATAAAGAAGAAACTGTCTCTTTTAACCTCAATAAAACAGAAAATAAGTCAGAATCAGACAGTCAATCAACTAACAGCGCAATAATCGCAAATCTGAAGAATATACCTTTGCCTCAGAAAAAATAAAAAAAATCGCAAAAAAACTGGTAAATAGTCTACCAATTGCCACCTTTTGACCCACCCTATTTGGCTTGAGTAAGTTCTATTCCAGCGGTACTCTTTAAAAATAATAAAGAGGGATAGAGATTAATAATGCCGCTTAAAAGTATGACAGGCTTCTCAAGGGCAACCGGCTCTAATGATGAGGCTCAATGGATAATTGAATTGCGTTCAGTTAATGGTCGCGGTTTAGATATGAGAGTACGCTTGCCAAATGGCTTAGAAGCACTTGATAGCGAGTTTAGAAAACAAATCTCAACTAAACTTTCACGCGGCAATATCACAGTTAATTTCAACATGAAGAAGCATCAGTCTGAAAGCTCAACAGAACTAAATGTCGTTGCATTTAATGACCTGCTAAAAGTCGCAAAACAAGCCTCAGAAATATCTGGCCTTCCCATGCCAGAACTTGGAACCTTATTAACCTCGCGCAACATTTTAAAAGAAGCCGACAGACAAGAGTCAGACGCTAAAACTAAAGAGATGCACAAACGCATCATGAAAAGCTTTAATTCAGCTCTAGATGACCTTATTAAAGCAAGAAAAGATGAAGGCGTAAAACTAGGGCAAACCATTCAAGAACGCCTATCGAACATCAAGAAACTAACAGAAGAAGCTGAAAAATTAGAAGAAAGAAAACCTGAAGCCATTAAAGAGCGCTTAAAACAATCAATAAACATTCTAGTTGATCAACAGATACAAGAACTTGATGAAAACCGCCTGCATCAAGAGGCCATGATTATAGCTACACGCATTGATATTGCTGAAGAGCTCGATCGCATTAAAGCACATGTGGCTCAGGCTGAAGAATTATTGGAAAAAACTGAACCCGTTGGTCGAAGATTTGACTTCCTTTGTCAAGAATTTAACCGCGAAGCTAACACTATCTGCTCGAAAGCAAGCGTAAAAAAATTGACTTATATTGGTTTGGAATTAAAAACCATTATAGATCAATTGCGAGAGCAGGTACAAAATATTGAATAAGACATACAACAATTCAAAAGACATCGAGCGCAGAGGGTTAATGTATGTACTCTCATCTCCCTCAGGCGCCGGGAAGACATCAATTGCCACAAAACTAATTCAACAAGACATACATATCTCCATGTCAATTTCCATGACAACAAGGAAGGCACGTCCAGGTGAAGAGAACGGTAAAGATTACATCTTTGTCAGCAAAGACGAGTTTAACCAAGCCATAGAGAACAATGAACTACTTGAATGGGCTGAAGTCTTTGGTAATTTTTACGGCACGCCAAGAAAAGCCGTTGAGCAAAAATTAGAAAATGGC